>JAFLCL010000399.1 GCA_017303575.1 Deltaproteobacteria bacterium | reverse complement strand
GCGGCCTGCGCTCGCGACGGCGGCGGCGCTCGCGGTGGCGTGCCGCGCGAGGCTCGTCACGGTGCACGCGACCTCGGGCTCCTCGGCGCGCGCCGAGCTGCCGCACCCCGAGGACCTCGCGCGGAGCTGGGGCCACACGATCGAGTCCGACGCGCTCGTGCACGCGTGCTGCGACGACGTCACGGACACGCTGCTCGATGCGCTGCGCCGCGTCGCGCCGGACCTCGTCGTCGCGGGCACGCACCAGCGAGGCAGTCTCTCCCAGCTGCTCTCGGGCAGCGTCGCCGAGTCCGTCGCGCGCAACGTGAACGTGCCCACGCTCGTGGTGCCTCTCGAGGGCCGCGGCCTCGCCGACGTGTCGAGCGGTGCGCTCGAGCTGCGACGCATCGTGGTGCCCGCTGGCGACGACGATGCGACGCGCATGGGCCTGCGCGCGGCCGACTGGCTCGTGCGAGCGACCGGTGCGCCGCGCGCGGAAGTGTTCTTGATGCACGTGGAGGACGGCTCGCCGACGCCGACGCCGACGCTGGACGCCACGCACGAGGCGCTGCGCATCTCGCGTCAGACGCTGAAGGGCGGGCTCGAGGCGGAGCTCGAGCGTGCGGTCTCCGAGCTCGACGCGTGCCTCCTGGTGATGGCGACGCGTGGCCACGACGGTGTCGTCGACACGCTGCTCGGCTCGCACACCGAGCGCGTCCTCCGCGCTGTGCGCTGTCCGGTCCTGGTCGTGCCGATGCAGGCCTCGCTCGTCGCGGAGACCGCGTGACCGCCTCGAGCGCGCGGGCCTCGGGCCCCGACGGTCCCCGCATCGTGCTGTCTCGCGCCGACGGCGTACGGCCCGTCGTGCTCCTCGCGTCCATTCCACTGTCGGCGCTCGTGGGCGCGGCGATCACCCTCGCCGTGTCCAGCGCCTCCGGACCGCCCGCTGCGTCGCCCACGAGCTCACTGGCCGCGTCCCCCGCCGCCCATGTGGACGCGGCAAGTGGCCCGGTGCCTCTGCGCGCGCCCGATCGCGCGAGCATTCCCGAAGGGCCTCTCGGCGAGGCGATCCGCCGTGGCGAGCAGCTCGTCACGCACACCGCCGAGGAGCTCCCCGATCACGTCGGGAACGATCTCCACTGCACCAGCTGTCACCTCCAGGGTGGTACGGCCGCAGGCGCGGGTCCCTGGGTGGGAGTCGTGGGCGTGTTCCCGGAATTCCGGGCGCGGAACGGGCGCGTCAACACCCTCGACCGGCGCATCAACGACTGCTTCGAGCGCAGCATGAACGGCAGGTCGCTCGACCCGGAGAGCGCAGACATGGGCGCCATCGTCGCCTACATGACGTGGCTCTCTCGCGACGTACCTACGGGCCGCGAGGTGGAAGGGCGAGGATTCCGGCGAATCGCCCATCCACCCACGCCCGACCGGGCGCATGGTCGCGAGGTCTACGTGGCGCAGTGCGCGGCCTGCCATGGTGAGGACGGAGCAGGGCGCCGGACGCCCGAGGGTGCCTATCTCTTTCCCGCGCTCTGGGGGCCTCGGTCGTTCAACCTCGGTGCGGGCATGGCGCGGCTCGACACCGCAGCTGCGTTCGTGCGCGCGAACATGCCACTCGGGCAGCACGACACGCTGAGTGAGCAAGAGGCCTACGACGTGGCCGACTACTTCATCCACGGCGATCGACCCGATTGGGAACGTGCCGCGGAAGACTGGCCCAGCGGCGGCCGCCCGCCCGACGCGCGGTATTGAGCTCTTGGGCAGCAGGCCACTGCGCCCCTCCCACATCGGTCGACGACCGATCGTCTCCAAGGTGACCATGACACGTGCTCCTCACTCGAAGCGCGAGGGCCTCGTACGCGCTCGTACGCTCGTCCAGACACTGGCCTTCGCCTCGGGCTGGGCGCTCTTCGGCGCGATCGTGCCGCGTGCGTCGGCCCAGACGCAGACTGTCGACTCGGGTACTGTCGACTCGGGTACTGACTCGGTTCCTGTCGACTCGGCTGCTCTCGACTCGGCTGCTGCCGACTCGGCTGCTGTCGACTCGGTCAGCACCGAGTCGAGCGCGGAGCCCATGGCCGCGGCGTCTGGCCCTCCGCCCGCGGACCTCGCCACCGTGATCGGGCTCGACCTCACTGCCGCCCTGCCTGCGCCGCTCGACCCCGGCGCGTTCCCCCCTCCACCTCCGAGCGGTCGTGGTCCGACACGGCCCTACTTCGAGCTGCACGGTTTCCTCTCGACGTGGCTCACGCTCGTCCAGGATCCGGTGCCCGGCGTCGAGGAACGCGACTCGTTCCGTCTGCGGTTCGTGGTCCTGCGCGTGGATGCCCGCCTCTCGGATCAGGTGCGCATGCTCGCGCGTCTCGGCTTCATGGCACCGGGCAATCCCCTCCTCGATTTCGAGGCGACGTGGGAGCCCATCAGCGAAGTGGCTCTCTCGATCGGCCAGATGCGCATGCCCTTCGGCGCGTCGGCGACGACGCTCGCGCCGCAGCTCGTGTTCCTCGATCGCCCCCGCTACGTGCAGGCCATGCTGAAGTCTACGTTCCGCGACGTGGGCCTCTTGGTGCACAGCGGGGCACGGGGCGTCTTCGACGGCGTCCTCCACTACCGGCTCGCGGTCATGAACGGGGGTGGCCGTCTCGGCGTCTCGATGCCTCGAGGATTGAACGAGCCAGAGCGCTTCCTCTACGTCGGTCGCGTCATGGTGGATGTCGGTCGCCTGGTGACGGGCGGTGCGCGCGATCGGCTCGTGCTGGGGGGGAGCTACGCGCGCTCGCGTGACCCAGCCATCGACACCGGAGACCTCGCGGCCGACCGGGTGCTCGCCGACTCGGTCCTCGGCCGCCGCCTCGCGCCCCTCGGGCTCGAGCGCGAGACGCAGGTGGGCGGCGTCGACCTCACGTTCTCGACCGCTGGTTTTTGGGCGCAAGCGGAGTGGATGTACCTCGACTCGGCCTCGGTCGACGGGACTGCGCACACGCGCTCCCAAGGTGCCAGTCTGGAGCTCGCGTACACACCTGACTGGCACCCTTACGACACTGCCAGTTTGCGGGTTGCGCTGCGGGGCGAGTACTTCGACCCGAGCCTCGATCGCAGCGGTGACGAGTCCGGAACCGGGCTCGCAGGTCTCGACTTCGACGCGACCCACGGCGTGCGAG
Organism: Deltaproteobacteria bacterium; assembly: GCA_017303575.1. Classification (GTDB taxonomy): domain Bacteria; phylum Myxococcota_A; class Polyangia; order Polyangiales; family Sandaracinaceae; genus JAFLCL01. The sequence goes on along the minus strand of JAFLCL010000399.1, from coordinate 2,591 downwards.
TCGGCGTCTTCGGCGGAGCCACGATCTTCCGCGATGCGACGCGTGGCCGAGAGGAGGCCGCGGCCGAGCTCACGCTCCGCGCACAGTACGGCTTCTGAGCCGGCCTGATCGAGGGAGTCGGGTGACCGGCTCGGTCACGCCCTGCGTCGCGCGACGACCTGGATCACTCGGCTTGGGCCCTCGTGGTACGGGCCCTCGTGGACGTCGCGCTCGAGCTCCTCGAAGCGCTCGAGGGACAGCGCGTCGAGCTGGCCGCGGAGCGTCTCTGGGTGGCAGAGCATCGACATGTCGCGCGGACCACCCGTGCTCAGGATCACCGTCGCGCGGAATCGTCTTCTCGTGCGCACGCAGGAAGTCGTTCGGCTGCTCGCCATAGGCCAGTCCAGGCTCGGCGTAGCGCTGGTTCCAGAAGGTCCTGACGTCCTGCATGGTGCTCCCTCCGTAGCTCCGACAGCCGGCGACGCATCGGCGCCGCGGACGGCGGACTCATTCGACAGCGTCTCGGCGCTCGTCGAGAAAGGCCGTCACGACACCTGCGAGCTCCTCGGTGCGCTCGTTCGCGAGCGAGTGCGACGCGCGCTCGAAGACGTGCAACCGCGAGTCGGCCAGTGTCCGGTGGAGCGTCTTGACGCCCACGCCCATGCCGAGCGCGTGATCGCGGTCGCCCCACCCCAGAAAGACGGGTTGGCGGATCGCGTGTGCGATGTCGAAGAGCGATGTCCGAGCTTGGTCGTGGCCGACGTCCCAGTACATGCGGAAGAAGCCCGGGCTCCAAGCCTCGCGGTAGTAGCGAAACGCGTCGGTCAGCGCCTCGTCACGGCCGTCCCACTCTCGCGAATACCAGAAGCGAGACTGGATCCAGATCGCAGGCCAGAACAAACTCGGCACCTGGCGCATCGTGCGCGCCACGATCTGCCAGTGCGTCATCGGCTTCCACGCGCCCGCGGGCGCCCAGGCGGCCAAGCGTCGGAAGCGCTCCGGCTCCCGTGCCCCGAGGCGTAGGGTGAGGTTACCGCCGAGCGAGCCTCCGGCCGCGTCGGCTCGGCGCACGTCGAGGTGATCGAGGAGCGCGAGAGAGGCGTCCTCGTACAGCTTCAGGCTGTAGGCGGAGTCAGCGGGCTTGTCGGACTGACCACACCCCGGCAGGTCGAGCACGATCACGCGTCGATTCTCGGAGAGCCGGGGCACGAGCGAGTCGTACTCCTCGATGCGCGACGCGTGTCCGTGCAGGAGGAGCAGCGCTGGGCTCCGCTCGGTTCCACGCGGTGGCACATCGATGAAACGAACCCGCATCCCGAGGAGCTGTGTCGCTCTCTCGGGGTGGGGTGTTCGTCGAGATGGCTCGTGTCGGGGTGCAGCCATGGGTCAGAGAGCGACGAGCATCGCACGCGAGGCCGGGTGCGCGCGGGCGTGTGTCGCCGTGCTCAGGTCATGGTCTTGGTCGCGGGGGCCAGCGGCTCACCGAGCTCGTCCGCGGGGCGGAAGAGGTTGATCGGCGTGACGAGGTAGCGCTTGCCGTGGGTGACGGGCGGCATCCGGCCCGCATCGATGTTCACCTGCACGCTCGGGAAGAGGAGCTTGGGCGCCGCGAGCGTCTTGTCGCGCGCCTCGCGCATCGCGACGAACTCCGCCTTGGACGTAATGCCCCGCAGCTGCGGGTTGTTCGCCTTGGAGGCGCCGATCGTCGTCTCGAACTTCCAGGCGCGGCTGGCTGGGGGATAGTCGTGGCCAGGGTGGACCTTCGTCGCGTCGGGGTAGGCGTAGAGCTTCTGGATCGACTCGTACATCTGCGCCGCGCTGCCCTTGGGGAAGTCGCAGCGACCGGTGCCGTAGTCGTCCATGAAGAGAAGATCGCCAGTGAAGAGCGCGCCGCCGATCTCGTAGGTCACGCACGCCGGGGTGTGGCCCGGCGTCGCCAGCGCTCTGATCGTGAGCGAGCCGGCCTGGAGCGTCTGCCCGTCGGTGACGAGCCCATCGAACTGGCTGCCGTCGGTCGCGACGTGCGCGAGCGAGAAGACGTCCTTGAACGTCGCCTGCACTTCCTTGATCGCCGTGCCGATCACCACGCGCGCGTCGAACCGTCGGCGGAGGAGCTGCGCCCCCGTGAGGTGGTCGGCGTGCGCGTGCGTCTCGAGCACGAAGTGGAGGCGGAGCTTCTCGCTCGTCACGAACGCGCTCAGTCGGTCGATCGACTCGGTGTGCGTGTAAGAGCCGATGGGCTCGTAGTCGAGCACGGGATCGATCGCGACGGCGTCGCGGGTCACCTCGTCGAAGACGACGTAGCTGAGGGTGAACGTACGGGGGTCGAAGAACGGCTGGACCTGCATGGCGAGCTCCGGGGTGAAGACGGGCACCGCACGCGGCGGCCGTGTTTCAGCAACTGAAACGTTGAATGGAACATTCGTGGAACTCAGGGACTGAGAACCAATCGATTCAGGGCCCGACTCGAAGCCCGTGGGTTCTTTCTCGCTCTCTCAGATCAGGTCCCACCGGGCTGCGCCCGACTCGCGTCGGATGAAACTGGGGTAGCGTCGATGTGCGGCGTCGGCACCGAGGTCGGTTTTTTCTTGGTGCTGCGAGCCCGTAGATCA
>JAFLCL010000398.1 GCA_017303575.1 Deltaproteobacteria bacterium | reverse complement strand
CGAGAGAGGCCGACATCAGTCGCTCACCTCCGAGGTCGACTCGTCGCCCTCGACCATCAGCTCTTCGGGCTCGTACGCGGCCGAGCGCACGCGCGCGCGCCCGCTGAGCGGGTGGATCTCCACCGAGAACACGGACTCGCCGCCGTCGGTCATCCACACCACCGCATGCTCGGTCTGACCGTGCGGGAAGAAGTAGATGTGGCCGATGCCACGCTCGCGGGGCTCGGCCTCGTGTGGCGTGATCAGACGCTCGAGCTCGACGCCGGCCGCGAGCGGCTGCGGCTCGTAGCGCCGTCCCGAGATCGGCTGGAACGGCGAGGCCCCGAAGCTCGGGTGCAGCGTGTCCGCGAGGCGCGCGCGCGCGGCCTCCCACGGATCGACCGCGGCCGACACGTCCTCGCCTTCGTCGGCGTCCTCTTCGATCCGTTGTCGTCGCGCGTCCGAGGTCCGCGCCAGCGTGATCCGGCCGTGGCCCTCTTCGATCGCCATCGTGCCCGAGCTGAAGTCGAGCGCGATGCGCACGGTCGTCCCGCGGGTGATCGCGCGGTTGTACGCGAAGCGCGAGGCGGCCGTGATGCGCATGCACGCCGAGCGGAGGTTCGTGCGGTTGAGCGCGCCGAAGCCGTACGAGAGGCCGGTCGCCGCCACTGCGATGATCAAGACGACGATCATGATCTCGATGAGCGTCATGCCCTGCCGCGCGCGCAGCCGCGCCACACGTCCACGCCCGAGAGCGTGTCGCGCGGTCGTGCGCTGTGCGGTGGTGCTCATCGGGGCTCGATCACTCGACGTCGTCTTCGGTGCCCATCTGACCGTCGGGGCCGGCGGAGATGACGGTGATGTCCTCTCCCTCGCACTCGACGGAGAAGTCGTTGTCCCACGGGTCCGTCGACCGAGTCTGCGCGCTGAGCACGCGCTCGCTCACGAGCTCCTGCACGGTGGGGCAGTCCGCGCTCGGGTTCTGCGCGAGGTACATCTCGACCGCGCTGCGGATCGACTGCGAGTCGGTGCGCGCTTGCTGCACGCGCGCCTCGTTGAGACGAGGGAGCACGGCGACACCGACCGCCGCGGCGATCATCGCCATGATGATGACGACGATCATGATCTCGACGAGCGTCATGCCTTGACGCGCCCGACGACGCGCGCGCGCGATGCGCCTCGCGAGGCTGCTCGTGCTGCGGAGCGTGGTGTTCGTGTCGTTGGCGTGGAGCGATTCCATGGCGATCTCCTCGTTGTCTCTGCTCACCAGATGTTGTCGTCGGTCAGGAAGTTGCCGCTCGGGCCCGCGGAGACGACGTCGGCGTCATCCTCGTCGTAGCGCGCCGGGCAGCGGACCCACAGCGGATTGCCCCAGGCATCGCGCGGGTCCTCTTCGAGGTAGCGCACGCCCGAGCGCGGCGGATGCACCAGCTCGGTCATCGAGCTCGGGCAGCGTCCGAAGTCGAGGCGAAACGCCGTCAGCGCACGGTGCACGCGATCGATGGCGACGCGCGTCTCGCGTACCTGCGATCGACGATGCGCCGAGAAGAGCAGCCCTCCGAGCGACAGCACCCCGAGCACCACCCACGGCAGGTAGCGGACCTGCCGACCGAAGAACAGCTCGCGCAGAAACGCACCGCGGGCTTGCCACGGCATCGTCAGCGTCGACTCGTTCTTCTTGCGGGCCATGAGGAGGGCGTGAGGTGGTGGGTGACTCGGGCCCCCCTCCCGTCAGCGGGAGGGGTCGGGGGTGGGTCAGTGGCGGTGAGGCAGGTGGTTCAGTTGATGAATTCGTTCATGCGCATCAACGGCATGAGGATCGAGAAGGCGATGAACCCCGAGATGCCGCCCATGACGACGATCATCATCGGCTCGAGCAGCGAGGTCATCATCTGGACGCGCGCCTCGACCTGCGCGTCGTAGCTGGTCGCCACGTTCTCGAGCATCTCCTCGAGCTGACCCGATCGTTCACCGATCGCGATCATGTGCGTGACGATCGGTGGGAACTTCTTACTGCGCTTGAGCGGCTCCGCGATGCTCTCGCCTTCGCGGATCGAGCCGGCGGCGTCCTCGATCACCTTCATCAGCTCGACGTTGCCGAGCACGTTCCGCGTGATCTCCATCGCGCGCAAGAGCGGTACGCCCGCCTTGAGCAGTGTGGCGAGCGTGCGCGCGAAGCGAGCGACGGCGACCATGAGGAGCAGCTTCCCGAAGAGGGGCGTGCGCAGGATGAACGAGTCCCACTTGGCGCGACCTTCCGTGGTCGCGCGCCAGCGGCGGAACTGGAAGACGCTCAGGCCGATCATGAGGATGATCGCCCACCAGTAGTTGGTGACGATGTCGCTCGTGAAGATCAGCGCGCGCGTGTACCAAGGCAGCGCCTGCTCGAAGTCCTCGAAGATCGCGGTGACCTTCGGCACGACGACGACCATCATGATGCCGACGGTGCCCAGGCCCATGAGCGCCATGAAGCCCGGGTACGCGAGCGCGCTCGTGACCTTGCCCTGGAGCTTCGCCTGGCCCTCGAGGAAGTCCGCGAGGCGCGCGAGCACCGCCTCGAGCGTGCCCGACGCCTCGCCCGCTTCGACCATGTTCACGTAGATCGGCGGGAAGATCGTGGGGTGCATCTTGAGCGACTCGTGGAGGCTCGAGCCCTCGTTCACCTTGTCGCGGGTCTGCGTCAGCGCGGCCTTGAGCTCGGGGCTCTCGAGCTGATCGATCAGCGCGCTCATCGACTCGACGAGCGGCACGCCGCTCTTGAGCAGCGTCGCGAACTGACGCGTCGTCATGGCGACGTCGAGCGTCGAGACGCGTCGGAACATCCTGCCGAAGTCGACGTCGCGCGCCTTGGCCTTCTGTGCCTGTGCGCCCTCGAGCGCCTGGGTGAGGAGGACGCCGTCCTTCTTGAGGAGCGTGCGCAGCACCTTGACGTTGTCCGCGTCCTTGACGCCGCGGATCTCCTTTCCGCGTCCGTCGATGCCTCGCCACTCGAAGACAGCCATGGCGCTACTCCATCTCTCCGGCCTGCGTGGCCGCCAGCACCTCTTCGAGGCTCGTCAGGCCCGTGGCGACGACACGCGCGCCGTCCTCGCGGAGCGTGCGCATGCCGCGCGCCATCGCGACCTTCGCGATCTGGTTCGCGTCCGAGCGGTTGAGCACCTCTTTGCGCACGGCGTCGTCGATCAGGAGGATCTCGGCGATCGCGATGCGGCCGCGGTAGCCGGTGCCGCCGCAGTCCTCGCAGCCGGTGGGCTTGTAGAAGATCGAGCCGGGCTCGGTGGAGCCACCCTTGGGTCGGCTCGACGAGAACAGGCTCGCGCCACCGACCGGACGGATCGGCTGGGCGATCGACGGCGCGAGGGGCGACGGCGCGAGGGGCGAGGGCGCGAGATCACGCAGGTCGCGCATCTGCGTCGGCTCGGCGTCGAGCGGCTCGAGCTCGTCCGAGAGATCGACGAACGCGGGCTCGACGCTCGCGTGCGCGGGGCTGTGGGCGCCCGCGTTGGGCGCGTTGAGCGCGTTCTCGTAGTGATGCGGCATGCCGGACCACGCCTGCGTGCCCGACATCGCGAGGATGGTCTTGAGGCGCGCGCGATCGACGCCGAGCTGACGGAAGTCCTGATCCGTCGGCTGGTAGGGCTGCTTGCAGCGCGGGCAGAGGCGGCGCACGAGGCGCTGCGCGATCGCGCCGAGGAGCGAGCTCGTGATGAGGTAGTGCTCGACGCCCATCTCGACCATGCGCGTGATGGCGCCGGCCGCGTCGTTCGTGTGGAGCGTCGAGAGCACGAGGTGGCCGGTGAGCGACGCGTGGATCGCGATCTCGGCCGTCTCGTGATCACGGACCTCGCCGACCATGATCACGTCCGGGTCCTGACGAAGGAAGGCTCGGAGGGCGCTCGCGAACGTGAGGCCGATCTTGGCCTGCACGTGGAGCTGTCCGATACCGCGCAGCTCGTACTCGACGGGATCCTCGGCGGTGAGGATCTTCAGGTCCGGCGTGTTGATGCGTGAGAGCGCGGCGTAGAGCGTCGTGGTCTTGCCGGAGCCGGTGGGGCCCGTGACGAGAAGGATGCCGTTGGGCCGCGTGACGAGGTAGTGGATGCACTCGAGCGGCGCGCCCGAGTAGCCGAGATCCTCGAGATCGAGGAGCACCTTCTCCTTGTCGAGGAGGCGCATGACGATGCTCTCGCCCTTGCTCGTCGGGATCGTCGAGACGCGCACGTCGATCAAGCGACCCTGGATGCGCTTGGTGATGCGGCCGTCCTGCGGCAGGCGCTTCTCGGCGATGTTGAGGCCGGCCTCGATCTTCACGCGCGACACGATCGAGTTGAGGAAGCCCTTGTGCGCTGTCTTCGCGATCTGGAGGTTGCCGTCGATCCGGTAGCGGACCGTGACCTCCTTGTCGCTCGGCTCGATGTGGATGTCGGACGCGCGGCGCTGGGCAGCCGTGTAGAAGAGGTTGTTCACCCATCGGATGACGGGCGCCTCGTCCGTCATGTCGATGAGATCCTGCAGCTCCTCGGAGGCGACCTCGTCCTTGGCCTCCGTGAGTGCGGTCTCGTCCTTGCGCTCGTAGACGCGGTTGATCGCGTCCTCGATCACCTCGGGCGTCGCGGCCACGGGCACCACGTTGCGTCCGAGCAGCGCGCGCAGATCGTCGAGCGGCGTGGGATCGAGCGGGTTCGAGACCGCCACACGTACGGGGCCCACCTCGGGACGGCTCGGGTCGAGCCAGCCGAGTGCGAGCAGCTTGTGCTGTCGCGCGAAGGTGATCGGCACCGTGTCGATCATCTGCGCGGGCACGTCGCCCGGCTTGATCTGGTCGAGGAACGGGATGCCGACCTCGTCGGCGAGCGCCTTGGCCACCTGCTCGGGCGGAAGCTCGCGCGTGGCCTCGAGCAGCTCGAGCAGGTGCACGTTCTTCTCGCTGACGGAGCGCAGGAGCTCGTCGAGGCGGCCCGCGGGCAGCGCACCTCGACGCACGAGGATCTCTCCGACGTATCGCTCTGCTTGCTCGGTCATGCGAGGGGCTCCGTCATGGGGCGTTCGTTCACTCCTGAGGTGCGACGGGGGTGGTCACACGTCCACCGCCGAGGCTCGACGGGGGATCGTCCGACGTGATGGGCTCCTCGACGCCGTCGGGCCCGATGATGATCGCGCCCTCGTACGGATCGGCCTCGCCGATGGGCGCGCGTGCGCGGTGCTCCGGCGGTGGCTGTGCGCGTATCTGCTCCATGAGCTCGCGCTCTTCGTCGACCTCGTTGAGCTCGCCCATGATCTCGTGCACGAGGCCGCGCGTGCGCGAGTAGTCGAGCGGCGGCCGGTACTCGTGGCTGCCGAACACGAAGTAGCGATCGAGGAACTCCTGACGCTCGCGCATGCGGCGCTCGAAGATCGATCGGAGATCCTCGGGGGAGCGCACGATGTACGGCGTGAGGAAGAGGAGCAGGTTGCGCTTCTGCGTCTCGCGCGACGTGGTGCGGAAGAGCTCGCCGAGGATCGGGATGTCGCCGAGGATCGGGACCTTCGTCTCGCGTGTCTGCACGCGGTCGCGCATGAGGCCGCCGATCACGATCGTCTGCTGGTCGCGCACGAAGACGCTCGTCTTGGCGATGCGCTGCTCGATCGGGACGACGCCGAGCGTGCCTTGAGGCGAGCCGGCCTCGGAGATCTCTTCTTCGATCTCCATGCGGATGTCGCCGGTGTCGTTGATGTGGGGCGTGAGGCGGATCGTCGTGCCGACGGTCTGTCGCTG
>JAFLCL010000397.1 GCA_017303575.1 Deltaproteobacteria bacterium | reverse complement strand
GCATCGCGTCGAGGTCCAAGATGTCCCAGCGGACCTGCTTGCGGTCGGCGGTCTCGACCCGGGGCTCCTCACGACGATGCGGCGCGGTGCTCATGGAGGATCAGATCCACGGGCACCCCGAAAGATTGATCCCCCAGGAGATTCTTTCTCGCTCTCTCAGCTCTGCGGGTCGGACCGCGACTCGTCGTCGTGAGCGTCGTGCTCGGTCGCGGCGGTGAGCGCGGCGGTCACGGTCGTGGGATCGGGCGCCCCACGACGCTCCTGGGCGCGACGCTGATGGAGCGCGGCGGTGGCGCGCTGGAACGCCTCGAAGGAGGACGGGCGGGGTTGCTGCTGGGACATGGGCGAGCTGCGTGAGGCAATCCGCGAGCCATCGCGCCCGCTCCCGTGGACTCCCGGGAAAGGACCGGAGACGTGCGAGACGGTCGCCGAAACCGCCGCTGAACACGGGCATTTCGGGGGCTGGGAGGCGACAGATCGCAGGCGCTGCGCCGACATCCTGACGCTGCCTCGGCGGGTGCGACCGAGGTGCGCGGTCGACGGCGCCACACGTGGGGCACGGGCGAGACTGAGATCGGGGCTCGAGGACGGCCGAGGGCGAGGCATGGGCGTTGCGCTGCGTCGCTCCAAACGCGCGCAGGACCGCCCGCGATCCGAGGAGCCCCCCATGGACAAGTCGCAGCTCTCCGAACTCTTGCTCCAGGCACTGACCCACGAGGAAGGATGCGTGCGCGTGTACGGCGCTGCGCTCGGCTGCGCATCCAACCCGGACCTCGGCGCGGAGTGGACCGAGTCGCTGCACGAGACCGAGCGACACGTGCTGATCCTGACGCTCGTCTGCGACACGCTGGGCATCGATCCGGGTCGACGGACGGAAGGGTGCCGCATCGCGGCGCAGCTCTCCGAGGCGCTCGAGAAGACGCTGCTGTCTGCGTCCAGGATGGCCGATCGCGAAGAGGCGCAGCGCGTGGCGTGTGACTGCCTCGTGCTCGCGGAGACGCGGCACCACGCGAGCTGGAGCTTGATCGCGCACTGCGCCGAGTCGCACCGCGGGCCCGAGGCGCGCGTGCTGAAGAGCGCCGTGGAGCACGTCGAGAGCGAGGTGAGCGGCAAGCTCTCACGCGCGCGCGGCTGGTGTCGCGAGCTCTGGCTCGACTCGCTCTGGTCGAGCAGGCCCGCGACCGACGCGTCGCTCGACACCACGCTCGAGGAGTGGGCCAGCGCCGACTCCAGCGGCGTGCGCGCGGCGGCACGCGGGCGCGCTGCCTGACGCCAGAGCGTGGTCTCCGAAACGAGCTCGGGGAGCTGCGACTCGCGTCACAGCTCCCCGAGATCTTTCACGTTGCGGAAGGCGGGACTTGAACCCGCACGAGTGTTACCCCGCTGGAACCTGAATCCAGTGCGTCTGCCATTCCGCCACTTCCGCGTGGCAATCCATCTTCGAGCGCCCTTCCGTCGAAGGGCCCCTCTCACGAGGGCGCGTTGGATACGCCGAGGGGCCCGCTGCGTCAAGACGTGCGAGGCGACGAGAGCTGACGACCCGCGCGGCGCTCAACCCGGGACCACGGGGAGCTTCACGCGCACGCGCGTCTCGCCGTTGCGTTTGAAGCGGAAGTCGCATGCGCTCGCGCCTTGCGCGAGCGTGCCGCTGCGCGTGAGGCCCCAGCCGAAGGCGTGGCTGCCCTGGATGTCCGAGAGGCAGATGTAGGGCGCGAAGTCCGCGGCGCCGTGGGCGATCGCGAGATCGCGGATCGCGCACTTCTCGTAGGTGACCCCGTAGTCGTGCTCGCCGTCGCCCTCGACGAACGAGAAGATCCAGCCGCCCACGGGCGCGACGTGGCTCTTCTTCGCGAGCCACCGCGAGAGCGCCTTCATCGGCCAGCTGAACATGCCGTCCGAGGCAAGGCGCTTCTGGAAGCTCGACATGCGCTCGAAGTGGAGCTTCGTGGCGACCTCGAGCACGGACCACACGCGCGCCGCGTCCCAGCCTCGCGCGTGGAGCGACAGGTAGTACGCGACGTAGATCGCGCCGCCCGTCGTGAACGCGCGCATCTGAGGGGCCATCGCGCCCGGGTCCGGGATGCTCGGCAGCATCGCCTCGAGCTGGGCGCGCGTCTCGTCGTGGATCGCATCGAAGGGGAGCTCGGGCGCGGCGGACGCGAGCGCATCGCGCACGTCCTTCTTCCAGCCCTCGAGCTCCTCGAGCGCGAACGCTCTCATGCGCTCACGCTCGCGATCACTGGGCAGGCGCTGTCGCGCCGACGATCACGGGCGGAGCGTCGATCGTGATCTCGCTCTCGAAGATCTCGCCCGCCGCGACCGTGAACACGTTGCGGCCCGCGACCGGCTGCGCGAGGCGCGGATCCATGTACTCCCAGCGCATCACGATCTGCTGCGCCGTCGTGCCGGGCTCGAAGCCGGTGACACGCATCGCACGCCACGGCGCGCCCGCGAACGTCTCGTGGAAGTACGTGTAGACGGCGTCGCGACCTTCGTGACGGTACGGATCGCCAGTCGGCGTGGTCGTGAACGACTCGAGCAGCGTGCCGACGCTCGAGAAGAGCTCCGCCACGCGCACGGCGTCGCCGCGCGTGTAGTGCGCCACGTAGCGGCGCGCGATGTCCTCGTTGGTGAGCATCGTGGGGATCGACGGCTCGTAGGTCATCGTCACCTCGAAGCCGTTGCACCAGCGCGAGCGCTGCACGAGCACCTCGAGGATGCGGCCGTTGCGTCGCACCTCACCGGGGCGCGGCGGCTCGGGCTGCCCGAAGCACTCGGGCGTGGAGGGAACCGCGACACGGGCGACCTCTTCCATGCGCAGCTCGCCGGGCGCAGGGGGAGGCGAGACGGTCTGCAGCACAGTCTGCACGCAGCCTTCGTTCGCGAAGACCTGATCGTAGGTGAGGAGCAGCGACTCGCCGTCCTGATCGATGCGGAGGTTCGAGCTGAAGCCACGCGCCGCGAGATCGAGCGGGCCCTCGGTGCAGCTCGCGCCGGTCCAGCGCCACTGCGTTCCGTCGAGGCCGATGGGCATCTCGACGACGCGGGCGGTCATCGTCTGGCCGCCGCTCGTCGCGTTGAGATCGTCGGACTCGTCGACGCGGGTGGGCGCCGACTCGCCGCAGCCGAGGCCGACGAAGGCGAGCGACGCTGCGCCGAGCAGGCCGAGGAGCGTGGTGCGCGAGGGAGTGCCTCGGGGCGCGAGAGAGGCGAAGGGCCGCGTCATGGGGCCGAAAAGAACGCTGATTTCGGGGCCGCGTCAAGGAGGCCGCGCAGGGTCGCGGGGGTGGAGGAAACGGCCGTCGAACCCGGACCGCTCGGGCTACCATCGCGCCCCGTGACGACCGACCCCGTTCGCACGACCGACGCGCTCGACCCCGGCCTCCTCGGCAGGCTCGGCAATCGCTTCATGGATCGTGCGGAGGAGATGCTCGGCGACGAGATCGACGAGCGGCTCGCGCGCATCCCCAAGCACGTGAACGAAGCGGGCGTCGACCCGTTCGGCTTCGATCCACGCACCGCCCGCTACGCGCTCGCGTCGATGGCGTTCCTCTACCGCTACTACTTTCGCGTCGAGACCTCGGGGCTCGAGTCGCTACCTCGCGGACGCGCGCTCTTCATCGCGAACCACTCGGGGCAGATCCCGCTCGATGGCGCGATGCTGGGCACGTCGTTGATGCTCGACGCGGAGCCGCCGCGCTTCGCGCGATCGATGGTGGAGCGCTGGAGCGCGGAGCTGCCGTTCGTGTCCGTGCTGTTCCCGCGCCTGGGTCAGGTCATCGGCACGCCCGAGAACGCCAAGCGCCTGCTCGAGAACGAGGAGGTCATCGTCGTCTTCCCCGAGGGCTCGCGCGGCATCTCGAAGACCTTCGATCAGCGCTATCAGCTCGTCGACTTCGGGCTCGGCTTCATGCGCCTGGCGCTCGAGACGCGGACGCCGATCGTGCCCGTGTCGATCCTCGGCGCAGAAGAACAGTATCCGTCGCTCGCGAACCTGCGGCCGCTCGCGAAGCTGCTCGGCATGCCCGCGTTCCCCATCATCCCTCAGGCGTTCGTGGGGATGGTGTTGCCGCTTCCCGTCCGCTACCGCATCCACTTCGGCGAGCCCCTCTACTTCGAGGGCGATCCGGACGATGACGACGCTGTGATCGAGCAGAAGGTCTGGGTCGTGAAGCAGACGATCCAGTCGATGATCCACCGCGGCCTCCGCGAGCGTAAGAGCGTCTTCTTCTGAGGACCCGCGAGGAAGTTTGCGGTTGGGAGCGATCGTTGAATGCTCCGCCGATGCTCGCGTCTCCGATGACCGTGCCCACGATGCCAGCCCTCCCTCTGCGCGTGCTCGTGCTCGCGATGGCAGCGATCGTCCTCGTGCCGCTCGCGAGCGCGGGCTGTCCGCATCAGGGCCAGGAGCTGCAGGTCGTCGCGCCGCTCTCGACGACCGACGAAGACGCCGATCGACTGCTGCGCGAGGCTGATCGCGCGGCGAACGAAGGGCGCGTCGAGGAGGCCGTCGCGCGCTACCGCGAGATCGTGGCGCGGCACGGACAAGATCGGATCGTGCCGCTGGCGTACCTCGGGCTCGGTCGCGTGGCGGTCGGGCTGGGTCGCTACGACGAAGCGCTGCGTGAGCTCGAGCAGGCGGCGCGAGGCGGCGATCCCGTGGTGAACGAGCGCGCGGCGCTCTACCGCGGCGTCGCGCTGCATCTCTCGGCGCGGTCCGACGAAGCGGTCCCGGTGCTGGCCCCGCTGCTCGGTCACACCACCGATCCCGAGGAGACGCGACTGCTCCTCGACACGCTCACCGCGGCGGCGCTCGCCACGGACGCGCACGTGATGGCGCTCGGCGCGCTGGACGCACGGCTCGATGCGACGGAGGAGCGTGAGCAGCCCGAGGTGCGCGAGCGCATCCGCGAGATCGCGGCACATCAGCTGCGCGACGATCAGATCGACTTCGCCTACGACACGCTCCGCCGCTCGGGTCACTCGTGGCGTCACGTCGCCGAGCGTGCGCTGAGGCGCGCGCACGACACCGGCGACGTGGAGCGGGTGCGTGCGATCGCGGCCGACCTGACCGAGCGCGGCATCCAGCTCGATGGCGCGCTCGCCACCCTCGTGTCGCGGGCAGAGCGCATCGCGCAGGCCGACGTGCGCGTGATCGGCGCGATCCTCCCGCTCTCCGGTCCTGCGCGCGAGATCGGTCAGCGTGCGCTCCGCGGCTTGATGCTCGCAGCGGGAACGCCCGGCACCGGGCCTCGGTCTGCCGACGCGCCCATGCTCGTGTTCCGCGACGACGCGAGCGAGCCCGAGCGCGCCGTGCGTGCGGTCGACGAGCTGGTGTCGGTGCACCGCGCTGTCGCCATCATCGGGCCGCTCGATCCCGCCTGCGCCGAGGCGGCGGCCACACGCGCGACGGAGCTCGGTGTTCCCATGATCTCGCTCGCGGCGAGCGACGTGGCGAGCGCGTCGCCGCTCACGTTTCGTCTTCATCCCACGCTCGACGAGGAGATCTCGGCGCTCGTGGCCGCAGCGATCGCCCGCGACGCGCGCACGATCGCGATCCTCCATCCGACCTCGCGCTGGGGGGAGCGCGTGGCCGCGATCGTGCGACGCGAGGCCGAGGCGCGCGGCGCGAGCGTCGTGGCGAACGAGGCCTACGCACCGACCGCGACGAGCTTCACCGCCGAGGTCGGTCGTGTGGCGGCCGCGAGCCCGCAGGCGATCGTGATCGCGGACGCAGGCCC
>JAFLCL010000396.1 GCA_017303575.1 Deltaproteobacteria bacterium | reverse complement strand
GGCGCCGGCGCATCGACTCGCGAGCGGCTCGGGCACCGCGCCCTCGTCGAACGCGTCTTCGGCGCGCCACGGTCGCGATTCGTGCTCGCCCGTGGGGAACGCGCGTCGACGCACGAGCGCGTCGTGCGGCAGGCGCTGGCTCGAGTCCCACCAGCGGCCATCGAGCGCGGTCATCACCGCGCGGCTCTCCGCGAGCGGCAGCGCCTCCAGGCGCTCGAGCGCCTCACGAAGGAACGCGGCGATCACGGCGTCGTAGCCCTCGCGATCGGCGAAGCCTCGATCGTCGAGCACGGCGCGCCCGAGGCGGATCCCGAGCGCGTTCGAGTAGAGGTCCTCGAGCGAGAACGTCGATGGACGCTCGGAGAAGCCCGAGACGGACTGGTAGCCGAACCACGTCGTGATCTCGTGCCACAGCGTGACGCGCCAGGTGACCCACGACGCGAGCGCGCCTGCGATCGCGAGCGGCCCTTCGCGATCGATCATCGCGCCGGGCACTGGATGTACGACGATCGTCGTGGCGCCGCCGCGACCGGGGATCTCGATCGTGGTCCCGCGCTCGAGCCCCTGTGCGGCGCGCAGCGCGACGTAGAGGAACGTGTCGGCGTTCTCGCGCACGTGCGCTGTGTCGATCCATCCGCCGCGGCACGTGTAGATCAGGCCGTTGGTCTCGGGCTCCAGGGTGCCGTCGGGCACGTCGTACGCGTGCACCGCCAACGCCTCGACGTCGATCACGTTGCCGACCTCGAAGAAGGGCACGTGCATGCCGGCGAAGTCGACCTCGAGGTCCATGCCGAACGCGCAGCACGAGCGCGGATGGTGGGGCGCCTCGAGGCGCGGCAGATCGGCGAGCAGCGTCCGCGTGTCCGGCAGCGGATCACCCAGCGCGGCCGCGACGCTGCGCGGATCGGCGAGCACGCTCGGTCCCGCCTGCCACGACGAGGGGCAACCGCAGAGACCGAGCGTGCCGAGGAGGGAAAAGACGAGCTCTCGGCGCACGCGCGCTCAGCCCACGAGGACGGCTTCGACCGTCACCAGCACCGTGCTGAGCGCCTTGCCGACCGGGCAGAGAGACTTCGTCTCCGTCGCGATCGCCGTGAGCTTGGCCTGATCACCACCGCTCGCGCGCACCTCGGTGTGGAGCTCGATCTTCGGTATCGCGAAGCCCACGATGTCTTTCTCGAGGGACACCTTCGCGGTCGTCTCGATGCGCTCGGGCGTCATGCCCGCGTCGGCGAGCGCCTTCGAGAGGGCCATCGAGAAGCAGCCCGAGAGCGCAGCGCCGATCATCTCCTCGGGGTTCGATCCCTTCTTGCCCTCGAACCGCGTGACCAACGAGAACGGCACCTCGGGTCCGTTGGCGGGCTGCATCGCGCCCTGACCTTCTTGCAGTGTTCCGGACCAAGTGCTCTTCGCGTGACTGATGCCCATGAGTTCCGTCTCCGTCGATGTGTGAATGTGCGCGGACCGCCGCGCCGTCAGCCGTCGGTGTCGATGACGAGCTTCTTGATGCCCTGCACGCTCTCGACCGCGCGCTGCAGCTTCATGCGTCGGCTGTCGTCGAGGGAGCCGCGGATCGTGACCACCGCGGAGTCGACGCGGACCGCGAGCTGCGAGCCGTCGAGACCCTTCTCGCGCGAGATCGCCGAGCTGATCTCGCTGCGGAGCCAAGGGTCCGAGCCGATCGGCGCGGGGCCGAGGTCCTTGGAGCTCGAGCTGTCGCCATCGAGGTAGTTGTCGATGTAATCCGCGATCACGCCTGCGCCGACGGCCGTGGGGCCACCGATCGTGTAGGCACCGAGGCGCGCATCACGTTCGCTGGTGTCGAGTGTCTTGGTCATGCCGAGATCTCCAGCAGGAACTGCACCGCGCTTCGGTAGGACCGTCACCCCCTCGGAACGAGGCATTCCGCGACGATCGTGGCGCGGGCGCCACGACAAGGACCCTCACTCGGCGGCTGCGGGCTCGTCGGCGAGCGCCCGATCGTCGACGCGCATGCGGGGCAGGTAGCGGCCACCCTCGAGAGCCTGCATCGTCTCGAGCAGGAACTCGCGCACCGCGCACCGCAGATCGAAGAGCTTGCTCGCGTCCGCCGCGCTCACGAGCACGCGGACCTCGGCGCTGCGATCCCTGAGATCGGTGACCTGCACGGCGAAGGTCCGTCCGTCGAAGAGCTTGTGAGCCTTCACGAACGTCTCGACCTTCGCGCGCAGCGATCGCATCGGCATCTGGAAGTCGACAGGGACCTTCACCTCGCCGATGAGCTCGGAGCTGACGCGCGTCCAGTTCTCGAAGGGCGACTCGAGCAGCCTCGTCATCGGCACGATCAAGCGGCGCTGATCCCAGATGCGCACCACCACGTAGCTGAGGTTGATCTCCTCGACGGTGCCGAATTGGCTCTCCACCACGACCTGGTCACCCACGCGCAGCGGCTGTGTGAACGAGAGCTGGATGCCCGCGAGGAGGTTCCCGATGCTGCGCTGCGCCGCGAGACCGACCACGATGCCGGCCACACCGGCGGAGGCGAGCAACGAGACGCCGACGTCGCGCACGGGGCCCACCTGCATCAGCGCGATCGCGACGAGCACGGTGATGCCGAGCACGTGCACGACGCGACGGATGATGGCGATGCGCGTGCGGATGCCGCGTCCGCGTCCACCCTCGATGCTCTGCGCGCGGTCGCCCAGTTGCTCTGCGATCACATCCACCAGGCGGATGAAGAGCCATCCACCGGTCAGCACCCACGCCACCTCGTAGAGGTTCGCGGGCATCCCGAGCGCGCCGCGCGGCAGCCGCAGCGGGACCATCGCGAGGCCGAACGTGATCAGCGCGAGCGAGGCCTGGAGCGGCCCGCGCAGGCGACGGACCTTGTCGGCCACGCGCGGCTGCACGTCCTTGCCCGTCGCGCGCTTCACGATCGCGAGCACGCCGCGTACGATGAGCCCGCCGAGCGAGATGCCGATCGTGATCGCGAGCACGAACGCGATCGCCCCGCCGATCCACTGCCAGAGCTCGAGGCCAGCCCACTCGTTCTGGCGGAGAGAGCGAGGCATGAGCTCCTCGAGCGGGCCCCGATCAGCGAGCGCGATCGAGGGCCACGCGGTGGCGAGGAGGAGGAGGATCGGAGTGAGACACGATGCGCGTCGCATGAGCCCGCTCGATTGCGATGCGTGTGCCATCGGCCGCGGGTGGTCGGGCGTTCGGTGCGGCGAGCCGTCGCGCCACACGTGGGCGCTCTGGCCTTCGACGCCGTCGAGGAGCGCGTTCGCTCGTCACACGCGGCCCACGCGCATCCGGATCGGCCAGACCACGCGACGCGTCGCCGCGCCCCACAGCGGCACGAGCTCGTCGGCGAACCGCGTGAGCATCGCGTGCGCATTGGCCTCGCGCGCACGACGCGTCGCCGACCACGACGACACGTAGCCGAGGAACGCGTGCACGTCCCAGTCGCGCTCGATCGCGAGCGCGGGAGGCGTGATCGCCTCGAACGGAAACGCGATCTCTGCATACCCCGAGTCCACGAGCTTGCGCTCGGGCGGCCAGTACGGCCCGACCTCGTCTCGATAGAAGACATCGAATCGAGGCACGAGCGCGTCCTCCAGCTGCGGCACGCCGTAGGTGATCAGCGCGACGACCCCGCGCGGCACGAGCACGTGCCGCACCTCGTCGTAGAAGCGCGGCCGATCGAACCAGTGCGCGGCCTGTGCCGCCGTCACGAGGCTCACGCTCGAGGGCCCGACATCGATCGCTTCCGCCGCACCGACGGCGTAGCGAACACGCTCGTGTCGCACAGCGTGTGCGATCTGCTCGACGCTCGGATCGCTGGCGATCACGGACTCGAAGCGCGACGCGAGCTGCACCGACAGCTGCCCATTGCCGCACCCCACATCCACCGCGACCCGCGTGTCGGGCGCGACGTCGGCGAGGAACGTGGTGACCCCTTCCGGATAGTCGGGCCGAAACCGCGCATAGACCCCGCCGTCCTGATCGAACCAGTTCGTCCTCGACACGTCGTGAGGATGCCGCGTCGAGGACGGAAACGAAAAAGCCCCGCGGATCGCGAGGCTTTCGGAGTGCCCAAGGGCGGAATCGAACCACCGACACGGGGATTTTCAATCCCCTGCTCTACCAACTGAGCTACTTGGGCGAGGACCGGGTTGTCAGCCGCGCGGGGGGCGCGCGGAGGGGCCGGACAGTGTCGGGTCGGACGGCGTTCGTCAAGGGTTCGGTGAGGCTCCGAGGTGGGTCACGGGGCGGCGGAGGGAGCCGACGAACGCGAGCGCCGCGAGGGCTGCGACGAGGAGCGTGAAGACCTCGCCCGTGAGCACGAGACCACCGCCGTAGACGGCGCCGATGCCGCCCAGCACCGCGGGCACGCCGAGCGCGAGGTACGCGACGACGTAGAGCACCGAGAGCACACCCGCGCGCTCGT
The DNA here is from genome assembly GCA_017303575.1 of Deltaproteobacteria bacterium. Classification (GTDB taxonomy): domain Bacteria; phylum Myxococcota_A; class Polyangia; order Polyangiales; family Sandaracinaceae; genus JAFLCL01. Next base: position 1,370 of record JAFLCL010000396.1, on the reverse strand, counting down.
GCTCCTTGGCCACCATCACGATCGAGCGCACCGCGCCCTGGAACGTCGCGCCGAAGCCGAGGCCCGCGATCACGCAGCCGACGAAGAAGATCGTCGCCGACGTGGCCACGATCGAGAGCCAGATCATCGCGGCGCCGATCGCGAGCGCGAGCGCGCCGGCCTGCATCGCGAGGTGCGAAGGACGCGTGCGCGAGGCGAGCACGCCCACCGTGGCGCTGCCCGCCATCACGAAGAGCGCGAGGCCGCCCGAGAGCGACGTGGGGAGCGGTGAGCTCGTGCCCACGATGTGCCGCACGAGCAGGGGGCCGAGCGATCCGAAGAAGCCGGGGACCGACCACGCGGCCACGATCGCAGGCAGCGCTCGCAAGAGGGGCGCACGTGCGGCCTCGGGCACGACGAAGCTCGGTCGCAGCGACGCGAGCGTGAACGGCGCGCGCGGCGTGCTCGTCTCGTCCACGAGCGCGAGCCCGATCGTCTGGAGCACGAACACGAAGCCGAAGACGACGTACACGAGCACCGAGGGCGCCGGCAGGTACGCGACCATGAGCCCCGACACGATCCCGCCGAGCGCGGTGCCGAGCGTGGGCGCGACGGCGTTCGCGACGGTGCCGCGCTCGCGATCGACGTCGAGCAGCGCCGCGCCTGCAGCGCCCGTGGCCGCGCCCGCCGAGATGCCTTGCACCACACGCGCGGCGATCAGCGCCCCCACGCCGCCGGCCGTGGCGAAGAGGATCATCGCGACGATCTGCAAGAGGGCCGACACCAAGAGCACGGGCTTGCGGCCGATGCGATCGGAGAGCGCGCCGAGGAACAGCAGCGTGACGAGCACGACGATCGCGTAGACGGCGAAGATCACGGTGATCGTGATGGGCGAGAAGCCCCACGCGTCGCGGTAGTGAGGATAGAGCGGCGTCGGCGCCGCCGAGCCGCCGAGGAAGAGCGGGATGATCGACGCGAAGAACACGAACCGCAGACGGTCGTGGGAACGCGGAGAGGTTCGGGGCGCGGCGTCAGATCGCACTGCGGCCTCCGTCGACGGGGATCGTGGCGCCCGTCACGTAGCTCGCGCGGTCGGAGGCGAGGAACGCGATCACCGCCGCGATCTCGTGGTCCTCGCCCGCGCGTCCGAGGATCGTGGACTTGCCGACCGTGTCGGCGACGCCGGCGGGCCAGATGGGCGTGCGGATGGGGCCCGGCGAGACTGTGTTCACGCGCACGCCGCGCGGTCCGTACTCGGCCGCCCACGCGCGCGTCATGCCCTCGAGCGCGACCTTGCTGCCGGCGTACGCGGCGGTGCCCGCGGCGCCGATCGCGCCGAGCACGCTGCCGAGGTTCACGATGCTGCCGCGCCCGCGCGCGGCCATCCGCGG
>JAFLCL010000395.1 GCA_017303575.1 Deltaproteobacteria bacterium | reverse complement strand
CGCGCCCGCGCGCGCGGCGACGCCGGCGCCCGACGAGCCTCGCCCTCGCAAGAAGCGAACGGCTCCGTCCCGCCCGCGCATGCTGACGCTCACGCTGCTCGACGGCACGACCGTGAAGCTGCCGGCGCCGAGCCAGGGTGCCGAGGAGCCGAGCCAGGGAGAGCACCTCACCTCGCGCGACCTCGTTCAGGCGCTCCTGCTCCACGCGGAGGGCAAGGACGTCTCCGAGGTGCTGCCGAACGCGCAGTGGCAGACGCTCTTCGCCACGCTGCTCTCGCTCCTCTTGAAGAAGGGCCTGCTCGCCGACTGGGAGTTCGTCGAGGAGTGGACGAAGATGCGCGGCGCGAAGGGGGCTTGATGCGACAGCGCCTCTACGCCACGCGGCGCCTGCCGATCGATGCAGGCGAGGTCGTCGGTCCCGAGGTGCTCGTCGCGTCGTTCGAGGGCGAGCGCGCGCCGACGGGAGAAGAGATCGCCGAGGGCGCGCGCGGCTCGCTCGCGCTGCTGACGCAGGTGAGCGATCGCATCGACGCGTCACTGCTCGACCGCTTGCCGACGCTGCGTGTGGTCGCGCAGATGGCGGTGGGCTTCGACAACGTCGACGTCGCTGCGTGCCGCGCGCGCGGCATCGTGGTGACCCACACCCCCGACGCGCTCACCGACTCCACCGCAGAGCTCGCGTTCGGTCTGATCCTCGCCGTGGCGCGACGCTTCCACGAGGGCGAGGCGCTCGTTCGCCACGGCAGCTGGCGCGGCTTCTCGCCCACGCTCTTGCTCGGTCGCGAGCTCGCAGGCCGCACGCTCGGCATCGTCGGCTACGGGCGCATCGGTCGTGCGCTCGGCGTGCGCGCGCGTGCGTTCGGCATGCGGGTGATCGCCGCGACGCGGCGCGATCAGCCGTTCTCGCCCGACGGTGTCGCCTCGCACGTTCCGCTCGCGCGCTTGCTCGCAGAGAGCGACGTGGTGTCGCTCCACTGCCCCGCCACGCAGAGCACGCGACACCTCATCGGAGACGCAGAGCTGTCGATGATGCAGCCCGGCGCGATCCTCGTGAACACAGCACGCGGCACGGTGGTCGACGAAGGGGCGCTCGTGCGCGCGCTCGAGCGGCGACACCTCGCGGGCGCAGGCCTCGATGTCTTCGAGCGCGAGCCGACGGTGCACGCGGGGCTCCTGAGCCGGAGCGACGTGGTCCTGCTCCCTCACCTCGGCAGCGCGACGCTCGAGGCCCGCGCGCGCATGGCAGTGTGCGCGCTCGAGGACGCCTGTCGCGTCATGCGGGGCGAGCGCCCGCAGCACCTGGTGCCCGAGTGATCAGCCGCGAGACAGCCAGAGGCCCGCGGCGAACAGCACGCCGTGGACGAGCAGGAGCTTGGCGGTCGCGGCGAGCGTCGCGTTGAGCGGCGCGCCTTCTTCGCGGCGGAGGCGCCCCACGAGCCCGATCGCCAGCGGCGCGCTCACGAGGGGCAGGGCGATCCACGGGCTCGTCGTCACCGCGAGCCCGAGCGGCACCACGTACGCGAGCGCGAGCAACGCCACGTACTCGAGCTCGCCGAAGCGACGTCCGTGACGAACGACGAGCGTGCGCTTGCCAGCCACGACGTCGGTCTCGCGATCGCGCACGTTGTTCACCACGAGGATCGCGGTCGCGATCGCGCCGACGGGGATCGACGCGAGCCAGCCGAGCAGCGGTAGCGCCGCGGTCTGCACGAGCACCGTGCCGAGCACCGCGACGAAGCCGAAGAAGAGCATCACGAACACATCGCCCAGGCCGTTGTAGCCGAGCGGGTAGGGGCCTCCCGTGTACGCGATGCCGGACGCGATCGAGAGCACGCCGATGACGACGATGGGCCAGCCCACGTGCCACACGAGGTAGCTCCCGAAGAGCGTGGCGATCGCGAACGCGACGATCATCGCGACCCGCATGGCGCGCGCGCTCAGGAGGCCCGCAGCGACGGCGCGCACGGGGCCCAGACGCGCCTCGGTGTCGGCGCCTTTCTCCGCGTCGAACACGTCGTTCGCGAAGTTCGTCCCGATCTGGATCGCACACGCGCCGAGCAAGGCCGCGAGCGCGGTGTCCCATCGAGCACCGCCCGTCGCGTGCGCCACCGCGGTGCCGACGAGCACCGGCACGACCGCCGCGGTGAGCGTCGCCGGGCGCGCGGCGCGCAGCCAGGTGAGCGCGAGGCTCGGTCGCGGAGGAGCGACCTCCGGGGATGCGACGCTCGTCGTCATGCTCGCTCCTCGAGGATCGCCGCGAGCGCGTCGGGGCGCTCGAGCACGACGTCGTGCCCCGCACCGGCGATCACGTGCACGCGCACGTCGCCGAGGTGCGCGTGATCCGCCTGGAAGCGCTGGGCGAGCTCGCGGAACTTGGTGTCGTGCTCGCCGACCACGAGCTCGACGCGGCCCGAGCGGGCCACCGCGTCGCGTCCGTAGCGAGGCATGCGGCCGAGCGAGAGCACCCGGAGCGCCCGTGAGACGCGCGCCGGATCGTGCGCGAGACGTCGGGCGCGGTGGGCGGCGCGCTCTGCATCCGGGAGGGCACGCTGCGAGTCGAAGAGCGGCAGCGCCTCCCATCGATCCACGAAGGCGGGCAGACCACGCGTGTCGAGCACGTCGGCCAGCGCGTCGTCGACATCGCGGCGCGCCGCCGCTTCGTCCGAGGCGCCCAGACCATCGCGGCCGGAGACGAGCACGACGCGGGAGAACGATCGGCGCGAGCGCGCGGCCATGCCCAGCGCGACGCGCGCGCCGAGCGAGTACCCGACGAGCGTGTCGAACGACTGCCCCTCGATCGTCGCGAGCAGACGCGAGATCTCGTCGTCGAACGAGCGGACCTCGCCCTCGTCGCGCGCGCGCTCCGCCCCGTGACCGAACAACGAGAGCGCGTGCGTGCGCAGGGTCGGCGACACGCGTGCGCGGAGGGCATCCCAGCTCGCCGTGCCCCCGAGGAAGCCGTGTACGAAGAGGAACGAGGGCTCGGTCGTGCGCCTCGGGCTCGCAGCGATCGTCACGTGGTCCATCGCTTCTCCTTGCGTCGCTCCGCGAGGTGAGCGGCGTGCGCCCGCGCCAGCTCGGCCTCGTGCGCGCGCACGGCGTGAGGCTCCACGACAGCGTGCACCAGCGTGAGCCCTGGCTGCACGATGCCGCGCGCGATCGCCTGCGCCAGCGACTCGCTCGTCTCCACCCGCGCGTAGGCGACGCCGAACGCACGCGCGAGCGCCTCGTGGTCGATCGCCTCGCTGGTGACCATGTGCGGCATCATCCACGCGGCCTCGCGCGCGACGGGCAGGCCCTCGAAGATGCGGCCGCCGGCGTTGTCGACGACGACCACGACGAGCGGCGAGGTGCTGCGTCGCGCGACGGTGAGCGATCCGACATCGTGGAGGAACGTGAGATCGCCGACGAGCGCGAGCGTGGGCCGAGGATCACCGATCACCGCGCCCGCGCTCTGCGCGAGCAGCCCATCGATGCCGTTGGCGCCGCGCTGGTGGAGCACCGACAGCGCGCCCGCGCGCAGCTCGCGCGACGCGTAGCGATCGAGCATGCGGATCGGCAGGCTGTTGCCGATCACGAGTCGCGAGCCGTCCGGCAACGACGACGCGACGACCCGCGCGATCGCAGGCTCGCCCCACGCGCGGGACACGTCCGCCGCGAAGCGACGCCCCGCCGCGTCGAGGCGTCCCAGCTCGTCGCGGAACGCGACGTTCGCCCCGCTGGGCTCTCGAGGATCGAGACGCTCGAGCAGGGCTTGCGCGAGCGCGCCCAGATCGCCGAGCACGATCTGCGCGGCGCTCGCGTGGGGATCGACGTAGCGGGGCACACCGAGCACGACGCGGGTCGGCTGCGCGCGCGCGACCCAGCGTTCGTACGCCCCGCTCGTCGGCACACCGCCGAGCTCGACGACGAGGTCGGGCGCCGCCTCCTCGGTGAAGAGCCCCGCAGCGAGCCACGCGTCGAGACCATCGAGGCGCGCTGCGCTCGCGAGGAACCGCAGCTGACTGGTGGACTCCGCAGCGAGCACGGCGTGTGTGCGCTCGACGAGCGCCAGGATCGGCGCGACGTCGCAGCGAGGGGCGATCGGCCCTGCGACGAACAGCACACGCTCCACAGATCGAAGACGCGTCGCGAGCGCGTCGAGCTCGGACGGATCGGCCGACACCTTCGCGCGTCCGGTCACGACGGGCCGCGCGAGCACGGCATCGACCGTCGCGCGCAGCACATGCTCCGCGCGCGTCGCCGGCTCACGCGGCTCGAGCGGCTTCTTGGCCCGCACGTTGAGGTGCACGGGGCCGGGCTGCGGACCGAGGCTCGCCGCGACGGCCTGCGCGACCACTCTGCGAAGGCCCGCGAGCGCGCTCTCGTCGGTCTCGGGGTTGCCGGTGTCGGCGAAGAATCGCACGTGACCGCCGAAGAGCTTCACCTGGTCCACCGTCTGCGCCGCGCCGCAGAGGCTCAGCTCCGTCGGTCGATCGGCGGAGACGAGCACCATCGGCACCTCGACGAGCGAGGCCTCGATCACTGCAGGAAGCCAGTGCGCTGGCGCCGTGCCCGACGTGCAGAGCACCGCCGCGGGACGCCCCGTGGCGCGACCGTGACCGAGCGCCACGAACGCCGCCGCGCGCTCGTCGATCACGTCGATGACCTCGAGGCCGACCGACAGCACGGCCGCGAGGATCGGCGTCGAGCGTGAGCCCGGGCTCGCGACGACGAGCCGAACGCCCGCGTCCTTCAGCGTGTGCGCGAGCAGACGCGACCACTCCGTCTGGACGGTGCCGAGCAGCTCGGTGGGATCGACCGATCGAGTCGTCGCGCTCGCGCTCGTCGAGACATGCTGCTCGCCGCTCACGCGCCGCTCCCCGCACCGAGCGACTCGCGGGCCACACCGAGCGACTCGCGGGCCGGCTCGTGCGTGGGGCGGACCTCCGTCTTCGGCTCTTCGACGGGCTCGACGCCCAGCGCGCGCAGCATCGGCGCCATCTTCAGCTCGGTCTCGGCGTGCTCGGCGCGCGGATCGGAGCTCGCCACGATGCCGCCGCCCGCGAACACCCACGCGCGCGCGCCACGCACCACCGCGCAGCGCAGCATCACGTGCACGTCGGCGTCTCCGCGCGCGTCGATCCAACCCAACGGCCCGCTGTACCAACCGCGCGGCGGCTCGTGCGTACGGATGAACGCCTCGGCCGCTTCGCGCGGCGTGCCCCCCACCGCAGGCGTGGGGTGCAGCGCATCGAGCAGCTCGAGCGCGCTCGTGGTCTCGGGCACGCGCGCCTCGATCGCCGTTCGCAGGTGCACGACGTTGGCGGCGTGCTTGAGCCGAGGGGTCGCGTCCGCACGCACGTCCGCGCCGAGGCGGGTCAGGCGCGTGACGATCGCCTCCACCACCGGGGCGTGCTCGCTGAGGTCCTTCGTGCTCGCGAGCAGCGCCTCCTCGGATCGCGAAGGTCCTCCGGCGCGCGTCCCCGCCAGCGCCTCGGTCCATACCTTCGTGCCCGTCTTGCGGAAGAGCCGCTCCGGCGTCGCGCCGAGCAGCGTGCTCGTGCCACGGCGGACGAAGAAGCGAAGCGCAGCGCTCGGCGGGAGCCGCTCGATCACGTCCTCTGCCACGAGATCGCTCTCGGTCGTCGCCGTGGCCCGGCGCGAGCACACGACCTTGGTGAGCTCGCCACGTGCGATCGCCGCGCGCGCAGCCTCCACGCGGTCGTGGAACATGGCCGGGCTCGTGGTCTCGAGCCGCGCGCGAGGCGCGCTCGTGCGCGGACCACGCGAGGCACCGAGGATCGCGTCGAGCTCCGCGCGC
>JAFLCL010000394.1 GCA_017303575.1 Deltaproteobacteria bacterium | reverse complement strand
AGCAGGTGCGCGAGCGTCGCGGCCACGCGCGCTTGGGCGACGGGCTCGATCACGCGTCCATGCGCGACGCCGGGCCCGCGCACCAGCACGGGCACGTCGCGGTCGTAGACGAACGGTGAGCCGTGCGCGGTGCCGGTGCTGCCCGGCACGTCGTCGGCCACGCTGCCTTCGCTCGGAAGCACGTAGAGATCGCCGGTGGCGTTCGCGTCGATCGAGAGACCGATCGCGCGGAGCGTCTCGTCCTCGCTCGCGCGCAGCGACTCGGCCTCCAGTCGATCCACCACGAAGCCGATGCCGGGCCGCGATCGCAGGTAGTTGCGCGTCGCCTCGACCGCGCGCGCGCGCAGCTCCGCGTCGCTGCGCACGCCGCTCGCGAACGTGACGTAGGGCACCACCCATCCGTCGATCCAGAGATCGTCGCGCGCGCCCAGCGTGCTCGCGAGGTGCTCACGCAAGAGCGGCAGCTCTTCGGCGCTCGACCACCGACGCGCCGTGCTCGGCAGGTGATGCTCGCCCGCACGCTCGGGCAGCGGCGCCACGCCGTGGTCCGCAGTGATCACCACGGCCAGCTCCGTGTGCTCCGCGAGACCGCGCAAGAAGCGACCGACCATCGCGTCGATGCGCACCAGCTGATCGCGCGCCTCCCACGACTCGGGGCCGAAGGCATGGCCCACGTAGTCCGTTCCCGCGATCGAGATCGAGAGGAAGTCGGTGACGTCGTCCTCGCCGAGCGCCTCTTCGCGTACGGCGCGATCGGCGAGCGCGAGCAGGTACTCGGTGGAGCTCGGGAGACAGAGGAACGCGTCGATGTCCGTGAGGCCCGTGGCGTCGTGGGGAAAGCTCGCGTCGAAGCCGTAGCTGCCTTCACCCGGTTGCTCGTCGAGGCCGAGCTCGTCGTAGCTGCGGAGCGGCTCCCACGGCCGGCGATAGCTCTCCCACGGCGCGCTCGCGCGGAGCTCCTCGACCCACGGCGGCAAGCTCTCGCGCAGCTCGGCCGTGGTGGTGAAGCCGTTCGCGAGCGGATCGAACCACAAGGAGAGCGTAGGGTGATGGCCGCCCGGCGGCAGGGTGCTGCGATCCTTCATGCCGAGCGCGACGATGCGCGCGCGGCCGTGGCTCGCGTCGAAGAGCTCGTCGGCCACCACGCGCGTGCGCAGCGTCGCGAGGCCCGCGAAGCCTCCGTCGTGGTGGAGGATCGGATGCACTCCGTCGTCGAAGCTCGAGAAGCGCGCATGGCGCGCGAGATCCCACACGCGGTTGGCCGACACGCCGCTCTCCCAGGGCCCGACGCCGCTCACGATCGCGGTGTGACCGGGCGCCGTGAACGTGCCCGCGTACGCGTAGCGCGCGCGCTCCACGTGCAGGCCCTCGTCCTCGACGAAGCGCACGGCGCCCTCGGGATCGAGGTGGTCGTGGTGGAGGCCGAGCACCCAGCTGCCGATCTGATCGTAGACGACGAGCACCACGAGGCGCGGTCGCGCAGGCCGCGCAGGCACGTCGTCGGGCCGCGGGCTCGCCGCGCCGCACGAGGCGCACGCGAGCGAGAGCGAGAGCGAGAGCGAGAGCCGAGGGATGCGCACGACCCGAGCCTGCCACCGCGCGCCGCGCTGCGTCGAACCGCTTTTTCGTGTCGTCCTCGCGGCGCGCGCGCTACACCGGCGAACCTTCTCGCACACGGAGCCGAGCGCGCATGAGCTGGAACGACCTCGTCGCACACCTTTCCGAGATCGAGATCCTCGACGGCGTCGGCGCGACGCTCGGATGGGACGAGCAGACCTACATGCCGAAGAAGGCCGCGGGCCTCCGCGGCTCGCAGATGGCGCTGCTCTCGCGGCTCTCGCACGAGCGGAGGACCGACGCGCGCATCGGCCGCTGGCTCGAGGCCCTCGACGACAAGGACCCGGTGCAGCGCGCCTGCGCGCGCAACCTCGGTCGCGTCTACCGTCGCGAGCAGCGCGTGCCCGCCGCGCTCGTGGACAAGCTCGCGCGTGCACGAAGCGAGGGCTTCGCGGCGTGGATCGACGCCAAGGCCGCGAGCGACTGGCAGCGGTTCCTTCCCTCCTTGCGTACGCTCCGCGACCTCACGCTCGAGCGCGTGCGCGCGATCGATCCCAAGCGTCACCCCTACGAGGTGCTGCTCGAGGAGTACGACCCCGGCACCACGGTGGAGAGCCTCCGCGCGATGTTCGCGCGCCTGCGTGATGGCCTCGTCCCCCTGATCGACGCCATCGCGAAGCAGAAGCAGCTCGCCGCGATCGACGCCGTGGTGCCGCTCGAGGCCCAGTGGAAGCTCTCGAGCGCGGTGGCCGCGGCGCTCGGCTTCGACTTCGAGGGAGGCCGCCTCGATCGCGCCGAGCACCCGTTCTCCACGGGTCAGGGCGAGGGCGACGTGCGCATCACAGCGCACCTCAAGCCGAGCGATCTGCTCGGCGGTCTGGGCGGCACGATCCACGAGACCGGCCACGCGCTCTACGAGCAGGGCCTGCCCTTCTCGCTCGCGGGCACGACGGTGAAAGAGGCCGCGAGCTACGGCCTCCACGAGTCGCAGTCGCGCTTCTGGGAGAACTACGTCGGTCGATCGCGCCCGTTCGCGATCTTCCTCGCGCGCACGGCGAAGGACGTGCTCGGCAGCGAGTGCCCCGCGGCCCTCGCCGATCCCGACGCGATCTTCCGCGCGCAGAACCGCGTGGAGCGCAGCCTCATCCGCACGCAGGCCGACGAGGTCACCTACAACCTCCACGTGATCGTGCGCTTCGAGATCGAGCTCGCGATCTTCGAGGGCTCGCTCGCGCTCGAGGACGTGCCCGCGGCGTGGAACGAGAAGTACCAGAGCTACCTCGGCGTGACGCCGCCCGACACGGCGCGCGGCGCGCTCCAGGACGTGCACTGGTCGAGCGGCGCGTTCGGCTACTTCCCCAGCTACACGCTCGGCAACCTCTACGCCGCGAGCTTCGGCAAGACCATGGAGACGGCGATCCCGTCCTTGTGGAGCGACGCCGAGAAGGGCGACTTCTCGCGTCCGCTCGCGTGGCTCCGCGAGCACGTGCACGCGCGCGGCCACCTGCTCGAGACCCCCGAGCTGGTCCGCGACGCTGTGGGCGAGCGCGATCACGTCGAGGATCTGCTGGGCTACCTGTGGACCCGCGTGGGCTCTCTCTACGGCGTGAGCCGCTGAGCTGATCATCGAGCGCGACGAGCAGGCGCAGCACCGCCTCGTCGCGCATCAGATCCGCGGCGTAGCGATCGGGCGCGTGCACCCACTCGAAGTGCTGCTGGCTGACACCCGAGATCAGGGTGATCGCACAGAGAACGAAGAGGAGCACCGCCGCGCTCGTGGCGGCCGAGGCGAGCGCGGGCGCGACGGACGAGCGGCTCGAGCGCGAGGGAGCGTCTGTCATGCGCAGACGCTGCGCGGCCCGGGCGCGCGCCGCCTTGATGTAGGTCAACGCACGCGTCGATCGGGACGCTCACGCCGGGTGCGCGAGCCGCTTCACGTCGGGCGGGCCGATCGCGACCTCGCCGCGGTAGCCCATCGTCGTGAGCTCGAGCGTGTTGCCGAAGGGATCGGCGAAGTACACCGAGGCCTGTCCCGGCGGCCCGAGGCGTCGCGGGCCGTCGACCGGTACGCCCGCGTCGCGCAGGCGCGCCGTGAACGCGTCGAGCTCGTCGTGATCCACGGCGAACGCGAGGTGCGGATGGGGCGGCGGCGTGGGCACGACGCGACCACGCTGGAGGAAGAGGTGGATCTCGGGCGTGTCGTGGAAGCGGATCTCGAGGTGGTAGGGGCTCTGGTCGGCATCGGCTTCCTCGACGCGCTCGGGCCGGTGGGCGAAGAGCTCCTCGCGACCGAAGCGTCGGAGCAGCGTGGCGCCCAGCAGGCCGACGTAGAACGCCTCGGCCTGGGCGAGATCGTTCACGGGCAGCGTGAGGTGATGGATGACGTCGATGCGGGGAGCGGGACGGGACGGGGACGTGTTGGGTTCGGTCATGCCGATGTGATGCGCCGAGACGTCGCCTCGTCCCAGTGATATCTCCTCATGACTGTCATGCGCTCCGTGAATCTCGCCTCGGTCGACCTCAACCTCCTCCACGTGCTCGCCACGGTGCTCGAAGAAGGCAGCGCCACGCGCGCGGCGCAGCGCCTCCACGTCACCCAGTCCGCCGTGAGCAACGCGCTCGGCCGCGCGCGCACGCTCTTCGACGATCCACTCGTGGTGCGCCGTCCGCATGGCCTCGCGCCCACGAGCCTCGCCGCGTCGCTCTTGCCCGAGCTCCGGGCCTGGCTCGAGGAGGCCCGACGCCTCGTGGGCGGCGCGAGCAGCTTCGAGCCAGCGACGACGACACGCGCCTTTCGCACCGCGTGCTCGGACGCGGTGACGATCACGCTGCTCCCCTCGATCCTCGAGGCGCTCGCGCGCCGCGCGCCGCACGCGCACCTCCACCTCGTCACCCTCGAAGAGCTGGTCGCGAGCGATGGCCTCGCGCGCGGCGAGGTGGATCTGCTCGTCGGGATCCCGCCGGTGCTCACGCCTGCGCTGCGCGCCGAGCCGGTGTTCGTCGATCCGATGGCGTGCTTGGTGCGACGCGAGCGCGGCGCGCCCAAGCGACTCTCGCTCTCGAGCTACACGTCGCGACCGCACGTGGAGCTCACGATCTTCGGCGTCGATCAGCGCGTGGATCGCGCGCTCGCGACGGTGGGTCGTGCGCGGACGATCCAGGTCGTGGTGCCGCACTTCTCGGCCATCCCGCTCGTCGTGTCGTCCTCGTCGTGCATCGCGACGGTGTCGCTCCGCCTCGCGCGCGCGTTCGCCGCGCGCTGGCCGCTCCTGGTGCTCACGCCGCCGATCACGCTGCCGCCGCTCGAGATCCGTCAGGTCTGGCACGCGCGCGCCGAGCGCGACCCGGCGATCGCGTTCCTGCGCGAGATCGTGCGGGACGCGGCGGAGGCCACGACCCCTCGCTGAGCGTCACTCGCCGAGGCGCTGGTGCGCTTGGCGGTTGTCGGGGTCGATCTCGAGCGCCTCGCGCCACGCGGCCTGTGCGCCCGCGGCGTCGCCCGCCTGCTGTCGCGCATCCCCGAGGAGGATGCGGAACTCCGCGCGACCACGACGGCGACGAATGGCGCTCTCGATCAGCGGGATGGCCTGCGAGGGCTGGTTGCGACCGAGGTAGACCTCGGCGAGACCGATCATCGCGTAGTGGTTGCGGGGATCGAGCTCGAGCGCGCGACGATAGAGGCGCTCGCGCACCGCGCCGTCCCGGGAGTCGTCGGCCTGCCGCACCAGCGCGACGGGATCGTCCCCGGCGGCCACGTCCGTCCCAGGGTCCGTGCCAGTTCCAGGGTCCGTGCCAGTTCCAGTGCCCGTGCCAGTTCCAGTGCCGGTGCCCGGATCCATGCCTGTTCCAGGGTCACTTCCAGGGTCCGCGCCGGTCCCAGGGTCCGCGCCGGGTCCCGGATCCGTGCCAGTGCCAGGATCAGCGCCAGTGCCAGGATCAGCGCCAGTGCCAGGATCAGCGCCAGTGCCAGGATCAGCGCCAGTGCCAGGATCAGCGCCAGTGCCAGGATCAGCGCCAGTGCCAGGATCGGTGCCAGTCCCAGGATCGGTGCCAGTCGTGGGCGGAACCCCCGTCGCCGGCGGGATCACCGTGGCAGGCGGGACGACCGTGACGGGAGGCACCGCGGTGTCGGGTCCGCCGGGGGCGAATCCGAAGCTCGCCAAGAGGCCTGCGCGGTAGGCGCCCATCACGCCGCCCACGGCCACGATCGACAGCGCGCCCATCACCACGAGAAGGAGCGCTGCGACGCGCGCGAACGA
>JAFLCL010000393.1 GCA_017303575.1 Deltaproteobacteria bacterium | reverse complement strand
GGTTGCGGCAGTTCGCGCGAACACGCACCGTGGGCGCTGCTCGACTTTGGTTTCAAGGCCATCATCGCCGAGTCCTTCGCCGACATCTTTTTCAACAACTGTTTCAAGAACGGCATTCTGCCGATCACCGTGAGCCCCGAAGACCTCGACAAATTGATGGACGACGCCTCGCGCGGCGCGAACGCCGGCTGCTTGGGCCGCGCCGCCGCGGTCTCCTTCTTGATCTCTTCGCGGCGCTGCTCGCGCTTCGCGTCGCTCGCGCTCGCCTTCTTGAGCGCCACGCGCGCGAGCGGCTTGGAGGGCGGCATCGATCCGCGATCGGCCCGCAGCGCGTGACCTTGCAGCGCGGCGCCCTGCGACACGACGAGATCGGGATCGATGGACGCCTGCGGCTCGAGGCCGAAGTAGTCCTTCACCATCTGCCGCACGATCGGCATGCGCGTCGTGCCGCCCACGAGGATCACGCTGTCGAGCTGCGTCGCTGCGATGCCTGCGATGCGCATCGCCTCGTCGCACACGGCGAACGACTTCTCGATCAGAGGTCGCGCGAGCTTCTCGAGCGCGGTGCGCGAGAGACCGAAGGTGAGATCGAGCGACTGCCCAGAGTCTCCGTACGCGAGCTCCTCGACGCGGAGGTGGACCTCGGGCTCCGCCGTCAGCTGACACTTGGACCACTCCGCCGCCGCGCGCAGTCGCTCGTAGGCCTGCGCGTCGTTGCGTGGATCGAAGCGGTGGTGATCGAGGAACGCGCCCGCCATCTGCTCGGCCACGAGCACGTCGATGTCGTCGCCGCCGAGGAACGTGTCGCCTGCCGTCGACAGCACCTCGAACACGTCGCCCGCCAGCTCGAGGATGGTCACGTCGAACGTGCCGCCTCCGAAGTCGTAGACCGCGACGCGCTCGCGTCCTACGCGAGGCGAGCTGTCGCGAGACTTGCCGTACCCGTAGGCGAGCGCGGCCGCCGTCGGCTCGTTGAGGATGCGCATCACCTCGAGACCAGCGACCTTGCCCGCCGCCTTCGTCGCGGCTCGCTGGAGCTCGTTGAAGTTCGCGGGCACCGTGATGACGGCGCGGCTGCACTCCTGCCCGATCGCCTGCTCGGCGATGCGGCGCACCTCGCGCAGCACGAACGCGCTGATCTCGGGCAGCGTGTACGTCTCGTTGCGCGCACGCACGAGCACGCTCTTGTTGCCGCCCTCCACGAGCTCGAACGCGAAGCGCTGTCGCGCGCGCACGACCTCGGGCGAATCGTACGGTCGGCCGATCAGTCGCTTGACCGAATAGACCGTGTTCTTCGCGTCGAGGAGACGTCGCTCCCGCGCCGCGTAGCCGACGAGCACGTCGCCTTGCGGGTGGAACGAGACGACCGATGGAACCAGTCGATTACCCTCGGCGTCGACGAGCACCTGCACGCGGTTGCCGTCAGCGACGGCGACGACGGAGTTGGTGGTGCCGAGGTCGATTCCGAGAACGGGCGGAGAAGACATCGTTGGGCCCGGCATCCTACCGAAACGCGGGCCAGACCGCGATCGTCAACTCCGGGCGGCGTGCTCGGCCTCGATCCGGGAGAGCGCTTCGTCGATCCAACCGTTCACTTGCCCGGGAAACGGCCACATCCAGAGGTACGCCGCGGAGGTGAACTGCCGGACGATGTGCTCCCGCAGGGGAGCAGACCGTGCGTGGGCGAGCCCGTACACCTCCGCGTTCGCGCGCAGCGTGTCCTCGTACGCCTCCCACTCGATGCGGGCGCGGCCGTACGCGAGCCCGACCGGAAGGAACACGACGCCGTAGTAGAGCGCCATGACCACGAAGCCCATCCGTCGCGACTGCCGCAGGTGAACGGCCTCGTGACGCAGCGTGATGTAGCGCTCGTCGTCGCTTCGCGTGTCCCACGAGCTGGGCACGTAGATCGTGTGGGCGATCACCGTCGTGTAGCGCGTCATGTACGCACGCTGCCCGCCGAAGGTCGCGATGCGAAGCAGCCGATCGATCCAGATCGACAGCCGATCGTCGGCCTTCTTCACCACGCGCAGCCGCGGGAACTCGACGCGGAGCGACTCGAGGTAGCGCTCGCTCCGCGTCGGGGCCGTCATGCGCTCTGCCCACGCACCATCAGCTCGGCTCGCCCTCGGGCGTCGGCGCGACGTCCGTGGACGTGCTCGTCTCGGTGCCCACCGCCTCGGAGGAAGCCGCGTCGGCCACCGCGCCGTCGACCGCCGCCTCGACGGCCGCGATCTCGGGCACCGCATCGTCCTCGGCCACCGGCTCCACCGCGACGACGTGCTCGCCCTCGCTCACGCGCAGGATGCGAACGCCCTGCGTGTTGCGCCCCGCCTCGCGCACCTGCGCGATGTGGGTGCGGATGATCTGGCCGCCGTTGGTGATGACCATGATCTGCCCCTCGGGCCGCACGATGCGCAGGGAGACGAGGTTGCCGTTGCGCTCCGAGGCGTCCATCGCGAGCACGCCCAGACCGCCGCGGCTCTGCTTGCGCCAGCTCGCGCGCTCCTCGATCTCGTTGACCGGCCCGCCCTCGGCGGGCGGAGGCGGCGGCTCGCTGACGCGACCTTCGATCGCATCGCCCGAAGCCTCGCCACCGATCGGCTTCAAGAGCGGCGTGCGCTTGCCGAAGCCGTTGGCGCTGATGCAGAGCACCTGCTGCGTCGCGAGATCCTCGATCACGTCCATGCCGACGACGAAGTCGCCCTCGCGCAGATCGATGCCGCGCACGCCGCGCGTGTCGCGTCCCATCGGGCGCACGTCCGACACGTCGAAGCGGATCGACATGCCGCGCGCGGTGCCGATCAGCACCTCGCTCTTGTCGGTCACGATCTTCGCGGTGAGCAGCTGATCGTCGTCCTCGATCTGCACCGCGATGATGCCGCTCGAGCGGATGCTCTCGTACGCCGAGAGCGCCGTGCGCTTCACGGTGCCGTTGCGCGTGAGCGTGAGGAGGTACTTGTCGTCGCCGTACTTCTCGACCGGCACGATCACGCGGATGCGCTCGTTCGCGCTCTGATCGAGACCGAGCAGGTTGTTCGCGTGACGGCCGCGCGCCGTGCGGGCGCCCTGCGGCATCTCGTAGACCTTCTTCGTGTACGCGCGGCCCTTGTCGCTGATGAACACGAGATCGGCGTGCGCGTTCGCGACGAAGAGCGAGGTGACGAAGTCTTCGTCCTTGAGCTCGGCGGCCCGGGCGCCCTTTCCGCCGCGGCCCTGCGCCCGGTACTCCGTGAGCGGCGTGCGCTTCACGTAGCCCCCGTGCGTGATGGTGACCGCCATCGGCTCGTTGGCGATCAGATCCTCCATCGAGATGTCGCCCTCGGCCTGGACGATCTCGGTCTTGCGATCGTCGCCGTACTTCTCGCGCACCTCGCGGAGCTCCGCGACGATCACGTCGAGCAAGAGGGCCTCGCTCGCGAGGATCGCCTCGAGGCGCGCGATCAGATCCGACAGCTCGCCGAACTCCGCCGCGAGCTTCTCGCGCTCGAGGCCCGTGAGGCGCGAGAGGCGCATCTCGAGGATCGCCTTGGCCTGACGCTCGCTGAGG
The DNA here is from genome assembly GCA_017303575.1 of Deltaproteobacteria bacterium. Classification (GTDB taxonomy): domain Bacteria; phylum Myxococcota_A; class Polyangia; order Polyangiales; family Sandaracinaceae; genus JAFLCL01. Next base: position 2,377 of record JAFLCL010000393.1, on the reverse strand, counting down.
AAGTAGTCACCGCGCGCGCGCGCCTTCTCGATCTCTTCTTCGGGGCGTCCTGCGCGACGCACGAACTCCTCGAGGCCCTTGAGGGGCAGCTTCATGAGGCGACCGCGCGCCTCGTCCGGATCACGCGACTCGCGGATCGTGCGCACGACGAGGTCGACCTCCGTCGTGGCCATGCCGAGGCCCTCGACGATCTCGCGCTGCGCGAGCGCCTGCTTGAGGTCGTAGCGCGTGCGGCGCGTGACGACCTCGCGGCGGTGCGCGATGAACTGCTGGAGCGTCTGCTTGAGATCGAGGACCTGCGGCTGTCCGTTGACGATCGCGAGGTTGATCACGCCGAACGTGCTCTGGAGCGCTGTGAGCTGGTAGAGCTGGTTCAGCACGATCTGGCCCGGCACGTCGCGCTTGAGCTCGACGACGATGCGCATGCCCTCGCGGCTCGACTCGTCGCGCAGCTCGCTGATGCCCTCGATGCGCTTCTCGCGCACGAGCTCCGCGATCTTCTTCACCAGGTCGGCCTTGTTGACCTGGTAGGGGATCTCGCTGATCGCGATCATCTCGCGATCGTTCTTGCCCGCCATCGGCTCGACGGTGGCGCGCGCGCGCATCACCAGGCGTCCGCGCCCGGTCGTGAAGTACTGACGGATGCCGCTCGTGCCGTACACGAAGCCCGCCGTGGGGAAGTCCGGGCCTCGCACGCCGAGGAAGTCGCCCTCGTCCACCATGAGCTCGTCGATGGTGATCGTCGGACGACGGATGATGCGGATCGCCGCGTCGATGATCTCGCGGACGTTGTGCGGCGGGACGTTCGTCGCCATGCCGACAGCGATGCCGGAGCTGCCGTTGACGAGCAGGTTCGGCACGCGGCTCGGGAGCACGCTCGGCTCCTGCTCGGAGTCGTCGAAGTTCGGTCGGAAGTCGACCGTCTCCTTCTCGATGTCGGCGAGCAGATCGGAGGCGATCCGCGCCATGCGGACCTCCGTGTAGCGCATGGCTGCCGGCGGATCGCCGTCCACCGATCCGAAGTTCCCTTGTCCGTCGACGAGCGGGTAACGCAGCGAGAAGTCCTGCGCCATGCGGACGAGCGCCTCGTACACGGCCGAGTCGCCGTGCGGGTGGTACTTGCCCAGCACGTCGCCGACGATGCGCGCCGACTTCTTGTACGAGGCGTTCGCGCGCACGCCCTGCTCGTGCATCGAGTAGAGGACACGACGATGCACGGGCTTGAGGCCGTCTCGCACATCGGGAATCGCTCGCCCGACGATGACGCTCATCGAGTAGGCGAGGTAGGACGAGACCATCTCGTCATCGATCGGGACCGGAACGATCTGCGGGGACGCCATCGTGTTGCTCCTGGCTCTTCCGCGCGCAGCCCGTCGCTCGAGACGTCCGCGCTGAAAGGGCGCGCAGGCTATCACGTTCACCCTGCCCTCCACACCTCTTACTACGCGCGCGTGCACGCACGCGTACGCGTGCGCGAGCGTTGCCAACGCCGTTGACACCGTGCGCCCCGCCGAGGTGCCGTTCGCACCCGGCGCGGTCAGGATCGCGCCTTGCTGACCGTCCCCGCGGAGCCCCCATGTCCCGAGCCCTCTACGCCTTCGCGTTCGCCCTCGCGCTCTGCTTGGCCCTGCCCCTCGGCGGTTGCTACGGGCCGACGCTTCCGCTGCCACCACCGACGGCCCTGGTCTCCGCGCCGGACGCGATGGGCGTCGTCGAGCTGAGCGGAGAGGCGCTGCCCGACGCGTATGTGCTCGCGCTGAACCTCGACACCGACGGGGGCGTCATCGGTCGCGCCGATCCGACGGGCCGCTACACGATGCGCGTGTCCGCGGAGGTGGGGAACACGATCGAGGTCTGGCAGATGACGTCGATGGACGGCGGCCAGCACCGCACCGTCATCGTGCCCGCACCCTGATCCTCGCGGTTCCGCCCTTCTGCGTTCGCCGCAGTGCTCTCCTCACAGGTCCGTTTTTTTGCTCCGCGATCACACATGTCTTACATGCGTGTACAGGTAGCAACTGGACTCCTGGAGGAGCCATGGACGGCACGATGCGCGATCTGAACCTCATCCGAGAGCACGCCGACGAGCAGGACGCGACCACCCAGCGCTGGGCGCTGTACGGCCTCGCCGGAGGCGTGACGGTCCTCCTCGTGCTGGCGCTCTGCTTCCAGCTCGGCCCCAGCGCGCCGGCGACGACCGGCGAGGACACCGACCCCCTCGCGCGTCTCGACGCGATCGGGCGCACGCAGCGCAGCGAAGGCACCGTCGAGACTGCGCTCGCGGCGCCCTCGGTCGATCGGGTCGCCCTGTCGTTCCCGGAGCAGCTCACGGAAGACCCGCCGGACGTCGCCGCCGCGCTCGCCGCGGCCGCCGCCG
>JAFLCL010000392.1 GCA_017303575.1 Deltaproteobacteria bacterium | reverse complement strand
GCCGGCGCCAGGGAGCGGGCCGGATCCAGGCGACCCCGCGCCCGAAGGACCAAACGGTGCGGGACGCGTGCCGCTGCCGCCCGTCCCTCCGCCAGCGCTCGTTCCGCCGCAGAAGTTCGAGCCTGGCGAGCCAGGACCGATGGCGGACGATCCACAGCCCAGGCGCACAGCGTTCGCGCCGTTGCCGCCGTTGCCGCCCGCCGTGCCCGACGTGCCGCTCACGCCATCGCCGCCGTTTCCGCCTGCGCCGGCGGTCACGATGTTGTCCTGGATCGTCAGCGCGTTCGTCGAGTCGCGCACGTAGATGCCGATCGAGTTGCCGCCCTGGAGGCCGGGCAGTGCTTCGATCGAGAAGCCGCTCAGCTCGGTCGCCATGTTGATGTTGACCGCCGAGACGACGATGCGGTCGTTCGCGCCGCCTGCGCCCACTGCCGTGTTCGCGCCGCGCAGGATCGTTCCGTAGATGAGCGGATTGCGCACCCAGTTCACCGCGCTGTGGCCGCCGAGCACCGAGATGCCGTTCAGCATCGCGACGTTCTCGACGTAGAGCCCTTCCGACACCCGCACGCGCGTGCGGCTCGCGCCGATCGCGCGCGCGATGCCGCCGTTGATCGTCGCGCACGGGGCGTTCCACGCGCCGCACGTGGCGTTGTCGACGCCGCCGTTCGCGGGCGTCGCGACGTAGATCGTGCCCGCCTCGGGGAAGAACTCACAGCCGTTCTCGCGGATGCGATCCGCATCGCCCCAGCCCGCCTCGCACGTGTAGCCGCAGCTCGACGCCGAGCCCGACGACGTGCAGGTCGGCACCACGTGGTAGCTCGACGGTCCGCCTGGCCAGCCGAGGTTGCAGTCGTTGCCGCACGCGCCACACGCGGTGACGAGCGTGTAGCGACCGCTGCCGTCCGCGAAGCCTTCGTCGGTGCCGCCGTCGCAGTCGTCGTCGACGAAGTTGCACGTCTCGGTGGAGGGCGTGCCGGCCGTCACGTCGCAGCGCGGCGCAGCCGTGCGATCGGCCGCGTTGCACACGGTCACGCCGCCGCGACGGCACGCGCCCATGCCCACGATGCACGCGGTGCCGAGGCCCGGGAAGCCCTCGTTCACCATGCCATCGCAGTCGTTGTCGAAGTCGTCGCAGATCTCGGCGTTGGTGCCCGGTGCGATCGTGCCCACGCACGAGATGACGCCGGCCCGGCACTGCGTGGTGCCCTCGCTGCACACGCCAGGGGAGCTGGAGATGCAGCCGAAGCCACCACCCGGGTTGCCGTTGTCGATGTCTCCGTCGCAGTCGTCGTCGACGTTGTCGCAGTCCTCGACGAGCGGGGTGACCTGCCCGATGCAGGTGCGGTACTCGCCGCCCGCGCACGTCTGCACGCCTGGCGTGCACGCGCCCATGCCCTCGGTGCCCGCGGGGCCTTCGTAGCAAGGACGCGTGAGCGCGCGGCCCATGTCGTCCTCGTCGACGTTCGCGTCGCAGTCGTCGTCGACGCCGTTGCAGACCTCGTCGATCGACGACGCGGCCGGACGGCACACGAGCTCGCCCGCCTCGCAGATCGTCGCGCCCGCCGAGCACGCGCCCGTCATGCCGGTGAAGCAGGTGAGGCCGCCCTCCGGGTTCATCTCGTCGACCCTGCCGTCGCAGTCGTCGTCCTGCTCGTTGCAGCGCTCGCGCGCGTCGAAGTAGGCCTCCGGATCGGCGTCGTTGCAGTCGAGCCCGCGACAGCCCACGCCCACGCCGCGATCGTCGCCGTCGGCGTCCACGCAGCAGCGCGTGCCGACGGGTGTGCAGAGCGGGTCTTCCGAGCCCGACGCGAGGTTGTCGAGGCACTCGAAGTTGCGCGGGCAGTCCGGGATGTCGCGGTCGCAGGTCGCGAGGCAGACGTTCTGGCCCTCGCCGATCTCGACGCAGAACGCCTCGCCCTGGCAGTCGTCGTTGCTCTCGCACGACTCGCACTGAAGGCCCGACGAAGGGCCGCTGTCCGGCGTGTACGCATCGAGCGGCCCCGAGTCTGGACGCACGAACGGCAACGAGTCGTAGACGTTCGCGTCTGCGGCGGCATCGGGGATTCCGGTGCCTTCCCGCGTGCAGCCCACTTGGATCGACACGATGCCGAGGACGAGCGCAACCCCTGCCCAACGCGAAACGAAGGTCATGAGGCCGAGGCTAGGGGAGAGAACGCCGGCCGTCGAGCGTCGCTCTTCGTGCTACCCCCGGCCCGTGCTTCGTCGCCTCGTCGCATGCCTCGTCGTCGCGGTGCTCGCGTCTGGCTGCGACTCCCACGCGGAGGCCAACACCAGCGCCTCGATCTCGCACCTCGCGCTGGGTGGCGACGGGCCCGTCGTGGTGGTGTTGCTGCACGGCTACGGCTCGCGGCCCGAGGATCTCGCGCCCTTCGCGGCCCGCACCGATCTGCCACCCGGCACGCGCATCCTCCTGCCGCGCGCGCCGCTCTCGACGCATCCCCCCGTCGGTCCCGAGGGCGGCCACATGTGGTGGAGCTTTCCGCACGAGTTCCGCGATCTCCGCGCACAGCACCTCGAGGGCGTGCGCGAGGCGCAGCGACAGGTCTCTGCCCTGCTCGATCGAGAGACCGACGCGAACGATCGCATCGTGCTCGGTGGCTTCTCGCAAGGCGCGATGCTGGCGCTCGACGTCGCCGCCCACGATCCACGCCCTCTCGCCGGGCTCGTCCTCCTCAGCGGCACGCTCATGGACGAGGCCGAGCTCGTGCCTCGTCTCGCATCGCGTCGAGGGCTGCGCGTGCGGATGACGCACGGTCGCGCCGACGACGTGCTGCCCTACGCGCGCGCCGAAGACCTGCACCGCGCGCTCGTGGGGGCGGGCCTCGACGTGCGCTTGGACACCTTCGAGGGCGGGCACGAGGTGACGATGGCGGTCTCGGAGGGCACCGCCGCCTTCGTGCGCGAGGTGACCACCTCGCCGTAGTCGGCGCCGCCGTCAGCGCTCGAGGTGCGCGAGCCCCTCGGGCGCGGGATCGTCGCCCAGGATCTCGAACGCGCCACGGTGCGCGGTGTGCAGCGTGAGAGGCGCGCGGTCTCGCCGGACCACACGCAGAGTGCAGCTCGCGAGCTTCGAGTTGAGGCACGTCTTCTCACCGCCTGGTGGGTTGCCGTACGGGAGCGCGACGAACGATGTCGAAGGCGCCTCGAACGAGCCCTCGATCGCGACGCCATCCAGCCGCGACGAGAAGCTCCACGCGAACGGTGCGTATTTCCCGCGCGCGCGGAGCGAGGTCACGATCGACGACAGGCGATGCTCCTCTCCGTCGAGCCGCAGCACCATGGGCGTGAAGGGCGGCGTGAGCAGTGGGCCGACACGCACGCGCGCCGTCGACACCTCGAAGAACGCGTCGGGCGCGTCTTCGAAGCCCGCGACTTGACCCCACGCGTAGCGAGCCGTGTGCTCGCTGCCCCAGTTGTGGTTCTGCGATCCGATCCATCCGTCGATGGGCTCGCGCACGCCATCGATCGTCAGCTGACCGTCGAAGCGGGCGAGCGGCGCTGGCACCAGCGCCTTGGCTCTGGGGAAACCGCCCTCGTACATCGCCTCGGGCAAGAGCAGGAGTGGGGGCTCGTTCGAAGTGTACGCGAGCGACCAAGAGATCGCGTGAGCGCCGCGCGCCGCGCTGCCTTCGATCGACGCGTGTTCGAGACGCGCGTCCGCGATGCGTGCGTCGAGTCCCTCCGACGAGAAACGACATCCGCCCAGCGGATGCTCTTCCTTCACGGCGACGACACTGCGTCGCTCGCCATCGAACCACACGCACCAGAGCTCGCCGATCGCGTCTCGAGGTCGGCCGCGCGGAGAGAAGATCGTGTAGCGAATCCAGAACGCGAGCGGCCGGCTCGGATGGTTCGCGCGACAGAACCAGCTCTCGTAGCCCGCGGCTCCGTTCACCAAGCGCTTTCGGTTCCAGCGCATGCGCTGCGCGACCGCGTCGTTCGCATCCATCGCGCACATCCTCGCTCCGCGCGCGCACGACGGCCATGACGTCGGAGGTCACCGCTGCGGGGGCCGAGCCGAGCCTCGACGCCGTGGCAGGATGAACCGCTCTCGGCGCTTCGCCGCCCTCGAGCCCGTGTCGTTGGTCCACCCCTTCCTGCGCCTCGCTTGCCCTCGCCGTGCGAGGGGGCAACGCTCGCTCGATGCGCGCAGTCCAGCTCTCGCTCGTCCTCCTGCCCTGGCTCGTGTCGAGCGCGGCGCACGCGCAGACGCTGAACGTCGGTCCGTACGTGCAGGACGCGCGGCCCTCCTCCGCATGGATCCTGTGGGAGACGACGTCGGGCGAGGAGAGCCGCGTCGAGTGGGGCGCAGACGAGACGCTGGGCGCCGAGGTCACCGGCACCGCTCACGCGTCCGAGGGCGAGGCGCGCGTGCACGAGGTGCAGCTCACCGGCCTCACGCCCGCCACCCGCTACCACTACCGCGTCCACACCGGCACCGCGTCGAGCGAGACCTTCTTCTTCACCACGCCCGCGGCCGCGTCCGACGAAGCCGGCTTTCGCATCGTCTTCGTCAGCGACATGCAGCGCGACGACGCCAACCCCGACGTCTACCGCCGCGTGATGCAGGACGGCGTGATGAGCTTCCTCGCGGACGAGGGCGATCTCGATCGCGCGCTCGCGTTCGTCGTCCTGCCCGGCGACCTCGTCGAGAACGGTCTCGAGTACCCCGAGTGGCGAGATCACTTCTTCGAGCCCGGCGCGCCGCTCATGCGCCACGTGCCGTTCTATCCGACGCTCGGCAACCACGAGCGCGACGCGCACTACTACTACGACTACTTCCACCTCCCCGAGTCGGGCGTGACGGGCGAGAACGCCGAGCGCTGGTGGCACCTCGATCACGGCAACGTGCGCGTGATCGGGCTGGACTCGAACCGCTTCGTGCTGCTCGGCGAGCAAGAGGAGTTCCTCGACGCCTCGCTCGCGAGCGCCTGCACCGACGACGCCATCGACTTCGTGTTCGTCGCGCTCCACCACGCCAACGTCTCCGAGCTCTGGCCCGCGGGACAGGCACCCTTCGCGGCCACCGTCGCGGAGCGCATGGACGCGTTCGGTCGCGAGTGCGGCAAGGGCACCGCACAGCTCTACGGCCACACGCACGCCTACAGCCGCGGCGCGTCGCGCGAGGCGCGCCACCTCTGGGTCAACGTCGCGAGCGCGGGCGGCAACCTCGACTACTTCGGCGAGTACGGCAACCAGTACGACTCCGACGCCGTCGACGTGAGCCAAGACGAGTGGGGCTTCGTGCTGATCGATGTGACGGCGGGCGCCGACCCGAGCTTTCGGCTGCGCCGCGTGAGCCTCGGGAACGAGATGGTCGCGCGCGAGAACGAGGTGCGCGACGAGCTGACGATCCGTCGCTACGACGAGGCGCCGATGCGTCCGGTCGCGCGCGCGCCGCGCGGACGCGTGACCGCCGCGTGCACGACCTTGCGCGCGAGCGACTTCGTCGATCCCGATGGCGACCTGCACGGGGCGACGCGCTGGCAGGTCGCAGAGCGCTGCGACGAGCTCGACGACGCGCCGATCGTGGACCGCATCCGCTCGTTCCAGAACTGGTACGGCGGCGTGGACACGCAGGCGGGCGATGACCTGAGCGACGAGCCCCTGGTCCTCGCAGGCGAGACGCCGCTCGCCGCGGGCGACTACCGCTGCTGGCGCGTGCGTCATCGCGATCGAGGCCTCGCGTGGAGCGAGTGGTCCGAGCCGATCGCGTTCTTGATCGACGAAGAAGGCGCGACGCCCGCGATGGGCTGCGACGATCCGAGCGTGATCGAGCCGCCCACTGTCGACGCAGGCGTCGATCGAGACGCGGGCGTGAGCCCCGACGACGCAGGCGACGCAGGCGACCTCGCGATCGGCGGCGGCGGCTGCGCGTGCCGTGCGGGCTCGGGCCCGACGCGTCGCACGC
>JAFLCL010000391.1 GCA_017303575.1 Deltaproteobacteria bacterium | reverse complement strand
CGCGAACGTCGAGCCTGCGCCCCGCGGGGGCGGCATCGCGAACCAGTCGTCGCGATCGGGCGGTCCACCCCACTGTCCGCGCTGCGGCTCCGCGCACGCGACGGCGCCGGTCCACGGATGGAGCATCGCGTAGCGACCCTGGAAATTGTTGACGCTGCTCGGCTGGACGGCCTGCTCCATCACGCCGTTCACGTCGGGCACGCCGCGACCTCCGACCACCGCAGGCGCTGCGCGGAACACGAGATCCTCACCGAGCGTGTCGCGCGTGTAGCGGTAGTGGAGGCGCGTGAGCGTGAAGCCCCATGCCTCCTGGCTCGGTGTCACGTCGCCGCCGAGCGTCATCATGTCCGCGGCGGTGAGCGTCGGGCCCGGGCAGGGATCGCAGCTCATCGCGTCCCACGCGTACTCGGTGACCACGGTGCGCGGGTTGCGCGAGACCGTCTCGCGAAAGACCGACTCGTAGAACGCGCCGAAATTGTCCCGCACCGACTCGCGCACGCGGAGGTTCGTGGGGATGAACGTGTTGGTGTAGTTCGCGACCTCGAAGCGCTGGCCGCGCGCGAGGATGTGCACGAGCAGATCTTGCTCTCCCTGCGAGCTCAGGAGGCCGAGGCGCACAGGCAGGTTGAAGTCCGGCGTGTCGTAGTGGAAGCGCAGCGGCGAGAGCACCGCGCGGCCGTTCTCGAACGTCACCCGCGTGGGATCGACGCGCGCGACGAAGAACTTGGTGCCGCTCTCGACGTAGGGACGCAGCACCTCGCTCGCGCCTTGCGGGATGTTGTAGTGCTCCTGGTGGAGCCACGTCTCGAGGCCCGAGCTGTCGTTCGCGCTCAGGATCACGATGTCGTACTCGGCCACCGCGAACTGCGCCTCGATCCGCACGCCGAGGTCGGCCGACTCGCTTGGCGCCGCGCCGCCCGTCATCCCTCCCCCGCCGCGCGCACGCGCCATCATGGGTGGGTAGCGCACGTTGCAGGGATCCTGCTCCCAGTACTCGACGAGCCTGGGCGCGGCCATCTGATCGACACGATCGAAGATGTCGCGCGGCAAGGTCCGCACGTTCTCCTCCGAGAGCACCACGGGCACCGGCACCACCATGGCGAACGAAGTCGGCGGCCCTTGGTAGTCGTTCTGCATCGAGAGCACGGTGCGGTTGCCGTCGCGCATGAGGACGACGAGCGTCGCGTTCGCGTACAGACGCTGGTCCGCACCTCCGACGTAGAACCCGCAGAACGCGTGCGTGCGAGGCGGCGCCGAGAGGCCGACCAGTGCGAGCGTGACGAGCGTGAGCGCGAGCGCGCGAAGACGTTGCATGGGCTCCTCGTGGGGACGTGTCCGACCGCCTCCTCGCCGAGGATATTGGGACGGGGCGCGCGGGTGGCGTGATTTCGTGGCGGCTCGCGGGAACGGTGTAGATTGCCGCCGCCCATGGCGATCGCGTGCAGCGCGTGCAGCTACGAGAACGCGGATCACGCGCGCTTCTGCGCGAGCTGCGGCGCGCGCCTGGGGCAGGCCGGCGCAGAGCGCGACCTCCTCTTCGGCCAGGTGATCGCCGAGCGCTACCGCATCCAGCGCGTGCTCGGCGAGGGCGGCATGGGCCGCGTGTACTTCGCCGAGCAGCAGATGGGCGCGGCGCGACGTCCCGTGGCGATCAAGGTCCTCCGAGGCGGCGCCCACGACGCGACAGCGGTGCAGCGCTTCAACCGCGAGTGCGAGCTCGTCGTGCAGCTCACGCACCCGAGCACGATTCGCTTCTACGATTTCGGCAAGCTGGCCGATGGTCGGCTCTACATCGCGATGGAGTACGTCGAGGGTCGCTCGCTCGCGACCGCGATCGAAGAGGGGCCTATGCCGCTCGCGAGCGTGGAGCGCCTCGTCGGACAGATCGGCGGCGCGCTGATCGAGGCGCACCGTCGAGGCATCATCCACAGAGATCTCAAGCCCGACAACATCCTCCTCGCGCACAACCCCGACGAGGGCGAGTTCGCGAAGGTGCTCGACTTCGGCATCGCGAAGAAGGACGAGGCTGGCACCGGCAGCGAGATCACGAGCGAGGGCCTGATCGTCGGCACGCCCGCGTACATGAGCCCAGAGCAGCTCGCGGCCAAGCCGCTCGACGAGCGATCGGACGTCTACGCGCTCGCGCTGATCGTGTTCGAGATGCTCACGGGACGTCGTCCCTTCCAGGCCAAGACGCCGCTCGAGTGGGCCACCGCGCACATGACCGCGGACGTGCCGTCGTTCGACGAATTCCCCGCGACGCGCGAGCTGCCCGCCAACAAGCGCGCGGCGATCCTCCACGGCCTCCAGAAGGAGCCGACGACCCGCACGCGCTCGGTGCGCGCGTTCCTCGAAGAGTTCTTGGGCAACGAGCGCATGAGCATCCTCTCGATCGCGCCCTCGAGCGATCGAGAGCGGCGGCCGAGCGGTGATGCCCCCACGCTCGCGGCGACGCCGAGCGCGCGCAGCGGACCGCGAGGCGCGGGCGAGAGCGTGCCGAGCCTCCCCACGCGTCGCACGCCGTTCGTGATCCTCGGGGCGCTGGTGATGATCGCGCTCGGCGCCGGGCTCGCATTCCTCTTCCGCGATCGGCTTCTGGCAGCGACGGGGACCGTGGAGGTGAGCGACGCGGGTCCACCGCCGAGCGACGCGGGCACCGATGCGCCGACGCGCACGCGCTCGTGGCTGCGTGCGATGACGGGCAGCGATCGCACGACGGATGTGGCCAACGCCCTGGGCCCGCCCGACGGTCAGTGCGCCCGCATCGCGGCGGGCGGCAAGGTGCTCCTCGAGCTCGACGCCGGCACACGCATCGAGACCGATGACTCGCCGTCGCCGGACCTCGAGGTCGTGGTGGGCGAGCGATCGGCGGCCTACCGCGTGGACGTGCTCGAGCAGCGCCACCAGACGAGCACACAGGTCGGCGCGGACGTGTTCGGCTCGAGCTCACTCGACGTCGATCAGTTCGACGACGGAGCGTTCCGCTACATCCGCGTGAAGAACACGAACCGCACGGGCGAGGTCTGCCTCGACGCTGTCGCCGTGATGATCGCCGCGTCCTGACCGCTCAGCCCTCGATGGCGAGCGAGAGCACGACGCGGGTCCCCCGCGGCTCGACCGCCTCGATCTTCGCCGTGCCGCCGTGCGCCGCCGCGACGCGCCCGACGAACGCGAGCCCGAGCCCCGAGCCCGTCGCCTTGGTGGTGAAGAAGTCGTCGAACGCCTGCTCCCGCGTGCGCACGTCCATGCCGGGCCCGTCGTCTTCCACCGAGAGCGTGAGCGTGCGCGGTCCTGCACGGCCGGCGCGGATGACGATGCGCGCGCCCTCCGGCGTGGCCTCGCGCGCGTTGCGCACGAGGTTCTCGAGCGCGCCGAGGATCAGATCGCGATCGAGCGACTCGCTGCGTTCCTCGACCTCGACCTCGATGCGGTGCTTGGGCGAGGCCGCGCGCTGGGCGTCGGCGACCTCGCGCGCGAGCTGGCGCAGCGCCACGGGCGCACGCTGCGCCTCCGCACGACCGAGGCGCTGGTAGTCCGCGATCACGCGCTCGAGACGATCGGTCTGCTCGACGATGAGCTCCACGAACGCGTCCTGATCGTCGATGGAGCGGCCTTGCGCGCGCTCCTCGCGGAGGAACTGCGCCGCGCCACGGATCGCGGCGAGCGGATTCTTCACGTCGTGCGCCATCTGCGCCGAGAAGCGACCGAGCGTGACGAGGTAGCCCGTACGCGCCTTCTCCTCCGACCGCATCGCGAGCAGTGGACGCAGCGTGGTGACGGCCGCGAGCGTGACCGCCACCATCAGCAGCGCGAGCAACGTCGGCTGCTCGCCGAGGATCGCGAGGAAGAAGAGGTGCGCCAAGAGCGCGACCGCCCCGATTGCGCAGGCATAGACGATGGCGAGGGTCTCGAGCCGCTCGAGCAGCTCGAACCGGAGCGAGAGGGCAGCGAGCACCAGCGCGCTCGCGATCAAGCCCAGCGCTGCGAGCCGAGGCGTCTCGGCGCCCGCGATCGACACGAGATCCGAGGACGCGCCGCCCACGCCGAGGACGAGCGCGAGCACCAGCAGCTGCGTGCGCGTGCGCTCGGCGGCGTCGGCCCCGCGCGCGTGCACGAAGAGTCGGAAGAAGAGGTAGCCGAACTCGGGGAGGATGCCGGCGAGCAGCGCGAGCGCCCATGTCTCGGAGCCGGGGAAGTCGCGCAGCGCGGGAACGACGACCGCCGCGAAGCACACGAGCGCGATCAGCGAGAAGTAGCTCGCGCCGGCGATCACCAGCGGCCGCAGGCGTCGCCATTCACCGAGGAAACGGATGACGAGCGCCGCGGTGGTGGGAGCGACGAGCGAGGCCGCGGCGCACTCGACGTAGAAGAGCTCTTCCCGATCGGTCAGGTGGCGGAGCACCTCGAGCGCGTCGTACGCGAACAGCGCAGCCGTCGTGCGTCCGAGCGGTCCGGCGAGCGGAGAGCGCTTCGCGTTCGCGGCGGCGAGGATCGCGACGAACAGGAACACGAGCGCCGAGGCGAGGCTGATCCAGTGGGTGACGCCCAAGCTCGCGAGCCTAACGGAGCCGAGGAGCGGGTTGGAAATAGACGAAGGCCGCGGCCCTCGTGCGTGAGCACTCGAGCTGCGGCCTCCGGAGGATCAGGGTGAACAGCGACTGCGCGTCCAGCAGACGCGCACGAAGGAACTATTCGTTCGCCTCCCCGGATCGAGCCACGGACTGACGACAGGTACATTCGCTACTGTTCATTCGCTTCTCCTCCCCCGGCATGTGCCGGCGTCCCCGGGCTCCGACGGCAGCGCGCGGCGCGACCCCGGCACCAGTGCCGAGGCTGTCCACGCGGGTCGGGCTCACGATGGGACGTTCGTGAGTGGGGGGAGCCGGACGCATGGGTACCTCGACGAGTCGAAGCGCCAGCGCCGAATCTCCCCACGGTGACCACGGCAGGATCGGAGGGTCGACCACGACGCGGGCCACGCCTGCACGAGGCAGGGTGGCTCGAATCGAAGCGCGTGCTCCGCAGACCCACCCGTGAGGGAGGACCTGGAGAACATCCGATTTCGCACCATTGCGGGGCATTGAGTGGGCTCGTGCCCAACCGCCGTGTTTCCGCTCGGACGCGCGAGTCGACCGGGAGATTCCTTCCGACCGCTCACCGCGACCGAACTTGCGGGATCGTAGCGGCATCGATCGATCCCGCCAAGACCCCTGCATCACAACTTCGTGAACGTTGCCGAGACTCTCGCGGCGCTGGAAACGGACAGGCGGTCGGGGGCATCATCTCTCCCCCGGTCGGGCGGCTCCGACGGGAGCCAGGCGCCCAGCCCGGTGAGGACGGGTCCGACTGCGATGAGCAGCGACGACGACAAAGACAGCGAAGACGGCCTCTCACTCGGTCCGCGTCGAACGGCCGGTCGCGAGACCTCGGACATGTTCCGCGTCGAGGCGGTCCGTAAGTCGATCCCGATCATCAAGGAAGTCCCGCTCACCCGCGAGGAGGTGCAGCGGCAGAAGACGATCCGCATCGCGATCATCACGGCGATCGTCATCGCCACGATCGCGGCCGTGCTGTTCGCCCTCCACGTGCGGCACCGGCAGGCCATCTCGGCCGCAGCCACCGAAGCCGAGCGCACGGGCCGCATCGCCGAGATCGACGCTGCGCTCGCCGAGCTCGAGGGCGAAGAGTCCGCTGCGGACGTGGCGCTGCGTGCACGACTCGAGGCGATGGCTGTGCTCGCGGGCGAGGGGGCACGACGCGAGAGCGCCGAGGCGCTGCTGGCGCGCTACCCGCTCGGCAGCGACAACGCCTCCGATCACCGCATCGCGAGCACCTACCTCGCCCTCGCCGCGGGACAGCCCGAAGCGGCAGGCAACCACGCGTCCTCGCTCGTCGCAGGACAGGGACCCCGCGCTGCGGAGGCCGGACACGCGCGC
>JAFLCL010000390.1 GCA_017303575.1 Deltaproteobacteria bacterium | reverse complement strand
GATGGGCCGCCGCCGCGTCGCGGTGGCGAGCGGCCTCGGCGCGGTGCCCCTCCGTGGGGTTGACCTCCGAGGTCCAGCACGGCGAGCCCAGCGCCGCGCTCGCTCCCGTCGCGCCGCAGCGAAGCGGAGCGCTCGCCGATGGGTCGTACTCGGCGGAATGAGACTCGGCAGCGCTCTCCTCGGTCCCTGCCGCCGCTTCGTGATGCGCGACGCTCATGTCGTGCGGTCGAGTGCCCTGCGCGGCAGTGCCGCACGCACAGAGCAAGACCGAGAGGACGAGGGTGGCGCGGACGCGAGTCATGGCGAACTCCTGGTAGGGGGTCTTGTGGGCATACGCGCCACGAACCGCGCACCGTGTCTGGCCCGGTCACACCCACGGCGGATCGGTGGGTCGCGCAACGGCATCCCGGTCAGAGCGGCTGTCGCGACGCTCGCTGACGCGTGCCGCATCCCGGGCCGCCGCTCCGGCCGACCGTCTGCCGGCGTTCACTCTGATGGGACAGGCTCATGGGGTCCGTCGATGCGGTCGGCGAAGCATGTCGCATCGAGCGCCGAGGTTTCGAGGCCGGTGTCGCGCAGCAGCCCGACGACGTACGCAGCGTCCGCGGCGTCTTCCGATTGCGGGCCTCTTGGGCCCGGCTCGACCGCGGAGTGCGTCGCGCTACTCAGGCAGCCACGCCCAGGCGCGAATCGTCCGTCGCGGGGTGTCCAGTCGCTAGCCGGAGGAGTCGATGACGAGCACCGAGACGCTTCGCGCGCTGGTGGAACGATGGCGCTTGGACGAGGGGGGCACGTACCGGTCGTGGTTCCTCTGGGACCAGCGCTTGAAGAACTTTCGTTCGATCCGCACGGGCCTCGCGGCCGTGGTGCGCGAGATCGACGCGGGCACGTTCGGAAACCAGTATCGGGGGTCGTCGCTCGAGGCCGTCGTCGAGTCGGTGGCGGAGCAGCGGCAGATCTTCAGGGGCGCGGACCATGCGTTTCTCTGGAAGCCCAAGCTCCGCATCCCGGACATCTACGAGAGCCCCCAGAACCAGCGCGCGTTCGGTCGCTTCCTCCACGCATGCGCGTGTTGCACCGAGGAAGCGGCTGTGCTGCGCGCGATCCACGAGCTCGACGCGAAGACCATCAAGGGGCTGGGCCCCGCCGCCGCGAACCTCCTCTACTTCCTCCATCCGACGATCACCCCCCGTTCAACACGGCGATCGTGAAGGGCTACAACGCGCTCACGGGATCGAACGTCAAGCTCGGGCGCTGGTCGGAGTACCTCGCGATGCGGGAAGGCGTGATGCGGCTGAACGCCCAGGGGCGCGATCTCCTGTCGAACGACCTCGGCGCAGTCGGTGGTCTGCTCTTCGACGTGGGCATGGGTCGGTATCCGGTGCCGCCGCTCGCCGACACCGACGAGGCCCAGGCTGCATGGGAGGCGGACCTCGCCAAGGTGCGCGACGAGGGCGCGCGCGAGCGCAAGCAGCGCGAGGCGTCGGCGGTTGCCGACGTGACGCACACGCGCGTCCAGGGCTGGCTGCGCGACCTCGGGCATGCGCTCGGGTTCGAGGTCTGGATCGCCGCGAACGACCGTTCGCGTGATCACGAGGGGCGCCCTCTCGGCGATCGGTGCCTCGACGAGCTCCCCGAGCCCCTACGGTCCTCGCCTGGCGCCGATGCGGTTCGGCTCATCGACGTGATCTGGTTCGAGCGCGGGGGACCGGCTGCCGCCGCGTTCGAGGTGGAGCACACCACGTCGATCCACTCCGGCATCGTGCGGCTCCTCGACCTCGCCCTCGGCGTGCCGGGATCGAGCGTGTCGGCGCTGTTCATCGTCGCGCCCGACGACCGCGAGGACGAGGTGCGGACGCAGCTCCGGCGGCCGGCGTTCGCGCGCGTGTCCGACCTACGCGTTCGCTACCTGCCGTACGGCGAGCTGAGCCAGCATCGTGCCTCGATCGAGCGGTTCGGGCAGGGGATGCGCCCGATCGAAGCGCTCGCGCGCGAGCTCGTCTGATTGGGGAGTCACCGTCGATGCCGCCCGGGTAGCGCTCGTCACGGCGATCGCCGCCGCGTGGACGGTCTCGCCTCGCCGTAGTAACAATCCTTGGGTTGCGCGGAGGGCGCCCCGTGTTCCGGCAGGCGCGACCCTTCCTTGGCGCGGTGGGTCTCGCCTCCGCGCGAGCGCCCAGCGCTGTGACAGGGCGCGTCACAGCGGGCGCGCGGCCGTTGGCTTCCTCCCGGCTCTGACGCCATGGGGGCGCGGATGCCTCATCACGTCAGCCTCGGCCTCGGTGTCTTATTCGTGCTCCTGGCCGTCGCGGCGGTCCTGCTGCAGGCCTGGCTGTGGAGCCCGAAGTTCTGGGATCCCGTCGCCAAGAAGAGCCACGCGCCCGCGCCGTGGATGCGCGCCCATCGCGTGATCGGGTATCTCTACGGCGGCGTCTATGCCGCGATGATGGTGCACATGGTCCCGCGGCTCTGGGGCTATGCGGTCGAGCTGCCTGCGCGAACCATCGTCCACGCGGTTGCGGCCATCGTGATCGGCGTGCTCCTCCTGACGAAGATCGCGATCTTGCGCTGGTTCCGGCACTTCGAGGAGGCCATGCCTGCCCTCGGGCTCGGCCTGCTGCTCGCGACCGTCGTGCTCGCGAGCATGTCGATCCCGCTGGGGTTCCGGGCCTACGCCGGGCTCGATCTGACCGACACCGAGCGCGCGCGCCTCGAGCGCGTCCTCGGTACGCTCGACTTCGGGGAGCCCACGGACACTCACGCCCTCGCCGACCCCTCGGCGCTCGCGGAGGGCCGCGATCTGGTGACGCGTCGCTGCACGCAGTGCCACGATCTCAGGAGCATCCTGTCCGAGCCACGAACGGGACCGACGTGGCTCGCCCTCGTGAGGCGCATGGCGGACAAGCCCGGCATCATTCAACCGATGGACGATCACGAAGTGATGCACGTGACCTCGTACCTCGTCGCGATCACGCCCGATTTGCAGCGCGACGCCGCGAGCCGGTACGCGGCTTCGCGCGCCCTGACGCTCGAGGAAGCGCCGCCATCGGTCGCGGTGGATGCAGGCGTGGACGCGGGCGACGGCACGGACGCCTCTCTCACGGCCGAGGGCTCCGCGAGCGTGGACGCCTCGGTCGCTCTCGACGCGAGCGCGCCGATTCGACGTGTCCGTAGGCGAGGGCGGAGCGATGGGGGCGTAGGACCCAGCCCGGAATTGGTCGTCACGGACCGTCCGGCAGAGACGACGGTGCAGACTCCGACCGTGGCGCCCGTCCCGACGCCCTCGCTCGCGCCGTCGCTCTCGGGGGCGCAGCTCCTCGCGGTCCGCTGCCAGGACTGCCACGGTGACGAGGAACTCGACACGCACGGACCTGACGACTTGCCGGGCTGGTCGGCGGTGCTCAGACGCATGGTCGGACGCGGCGCCGACCTGAGCAGGCCCGAGCTGACCACGCTCGCGGCTTACCTGGCAGCCACGCGCGGCATGTGACCGAGAGAAGGTTCGCTCGACTGGTGGGACCAGCGCGACGTCGACGACCGGTCCCGAGCGGAGCTCGCCTCACGGACCGACCGCGATGCCGAAACGCGCGAGGCCGGGGAGGATGGTCGTGCGCACGGTGTTCTCGCAGATCTGGCGAACCGTCGTGGGTTCGAGGATGCCCAAGTGTACGAGAGAGCGCTCGGACCGTGTGCCCTCAGTGGCCAGAGCAGCGTCGATCATCGAGGGAACGTGGACGGCCAGGTGCGCGAGACTCTCGTGCCCGGCCCGCCACGCCAGCGTCGCCCAGCCGAGCCGCGCATGAGCGATCTCGTCCTCCAGGATCTCATCGAATGCGTGGCGCGCGATCGGGAGGAGGGCTCGGCGGCGGAGCTCGATCACATCATCCCGGGCAGCGTGTGCGTGCCTGACTCGTCGGTCACGCAACAGATCTCGTTGGGGCAGATCCCGCAGTTCTCCAGCGCTCCCGCGTCGTCTGCAGGGCCTGTGGCGCCCGCGGCTGCGTCGCCGACCGCGGGTGCGTCAGGCTCCTCGAGTCGGGCGTCCTCGCCGCCGCTGGGCGCGACGGCTCCGCAGCCGGACGCCAGCGCGGCACCGCTCACGACCAGCACCTTGAACAACTTCGAATGCTCCATGCAGCCTCCTCCCGAGACGATGCGACACGCGAGGCATCGGCGCCGCTCGGGCCCATCCATGAGAACCATCGAGAACGCTGATGGGTGCCAGGGATGGCGAGCGACTTCACGGTGATCCTTCGCTTCGCGGTCCGAGGTCGTGCGACGACCTGGGTCAGGGAGCCAGGATGGCTCTGCACGGGTGCGTTTCACTCCGGCTGGGGCGCATCGGAGGTCTCGTCGACGGGGGACTCCTCGTGCGCGGGCTCTTCGTGCGCGGGCTCGTCGTAACGGACGTCCAGGTGACGGCCGTGCTCGTCGTGCGGGGGACCGTCGTGGGCGTGTCCGTGGTCCGGGTGACGGTCAGGTGGGTGATCGTCTTGCGGGTGGAAGGGATCGTGTGTGGGCCTGCGCTCGCCGTCATGGCTCCGCGACACCTCCGCGGAGAATGCGTAGCCGAGGTTCGCGCGGAACAGTTCGTTGTTCTGGATACCAGGGAGGTCCTGGTAGATCGGGTACGAGAACGAAGCGAAGAGGACGTGCTCGCTCGTCAGGCGCGCCACGACTCCGGGCGATGCGTAGAGCGTCGTGATGCCCGAGTTGCGCAAGACTTCGTCCCGCTCGACATCGCGCTCGGCGACGAGGAAGTTGAGTTCGGCGACGAGCGTCAGCTGCCACACCGTGGCGCTGAGCGCGACATCGGCCTGGAGCATGTTGCCCGCCTGGTAGCTCATCGCGCCCTCGGTCCGGACATGCCCGACGACGTCCGCGTCGATCTCGAACCAATCGACCACGAGCGAGTAGGCGAGGCCGAGCTGAAAGTCGATCGAGCCGGAGCCCGGCTGGTTGTGAGCACCCTGACGCGCTCCTTCGTCATCCGTCTCTCGGGTGCTGCCGGTCGGCAACTTGAGGCCGGCGAGGATCGCCACGTGATGTGAGTCGTCGTGCCACGGACGCACCCGTGTCAGCAGGAGTAGGTCACCGATTCCTCCCGAGAGGTCGTCCCGCACGACGCGGGCGACACCTGGGCCGTCGAGCGTGGCCTCGCGGAAGTCTCGGAACGCGTTCACCTGGAGCGCGGCGTTCAGGCACCACGACGCATCGAGGGCATATGAGGCGGTGAGTGTTCCGGAGAGCTCCTGCGCGTGCTGGTGCACGTCTTCTCCCTCCAGCGCGTATCCGAGCAGCATCTCCTCGGAGAACGCATCGAACTGTCGAACCTCGAGTCGCAGGCCCCCGGATAGGATCCCGGGCGTGACGATGGCCCCGACGGTGTTGATGCCGCCGGCGCCTCCGCCACGAACGGTCTCTCCATGGGCGTGGACCGAAGACGGAAGGGCCGCCATCGAGGCGAGCAGTCCGCAGACCGCGAAGCCGGCAGCGCTGGCGCGGACGGGGAAGACTTCGGCTTTGTCGCGAAGGAACATGGAACCTCGATCCGGCCCGCACGGCGGTCCGGCCAATGAGATGTTGGGGGAAGAGCTGCGAGTGGCCGTCGACGCGCTCGAGCGGAGGCGGCGCTGTGACGTGTCGGGTCCGTGCGAAGTGAACGCCCGCGCCGCTCGGACGCCGTGGCGGCCTCAGCGGCGCGCGCGTTCGTGCGGGCTCGGTCCCGACGGGAGGCCTGCTCAGCAGTGGTCAGGCGGTCCGCGAGCGATGGCGGGCGGAGGCGAGAGCGCATCGATCGGGCCCCGAAGCTCGGCGGGGCGGGCGCGGTCACCGACGGCGATGAACGGAGGGAGCAGGAGCGCTGGAGCGGGGAAGACCGCCGCGAGGTCGCCGTGGGCGAGGCTGCCGCGGCCGTGAGCGGCTCCGTCGCATCCG
>JAFLCL010000039.1 GCA_017303575.1 Deltaproteobacteria bacterium | reverse complement strand
GGAACACGGGCGCGATCGCGCCGCTCGCGACGGTCTCGGCGTACACACGCGCGCGCGGCGTCCCGCTCGCGACGCGGGCCCGCGCCGCGGTGAGCACTTCGTCGATCAGCGTACGAAAGGCCTCGATCGGCTGCGCGCCGCGGAGGTTGCGACCGTTGATGAAGAACGACGGCGTGCCGGTCGCGCCGAGCGAACGTGCCAGCGCCGCGTCGGCTTCGATCGCGGCCTGGTGCGTGTGTTGATCGAGCGCGCTGCGAAAGCGCGGCAAACGCACACCGCGGATCGTGGCGGCCATCCGCTCGAGATCGGCGCGCTCGAGCGTCTCGCGGTTCTCGAACAGCAGATCGTGGAACGCCCAGAACCCGCGCGCGCCCGTCTGCGCGTAGATCTCCATCGCGGCCTCCGCCGCGGGCATCGCGTTCGCGTGGAACGGCAGCGGGTTGTTGCGCCACACGATGCGCAGGTCGTTGCCGTACTGCGTGCGAAGCTGCGCGAGCGTGGGCTCGACGCGCGCGCAGAACGGACACTGGAAGTCCGAGAAGATCACGATGGTCGCGAGCGCGTCCGTCGGCCCCAGCACCGGCTGCGTCGTGACGGGGACCGCGTAGACAGCGTGTGGATCAGCGATCGGTCGCGGCGGCGTGGGCGCGGCGACCTGAGCGTCCTCCGCTTCGCGTGTG
The DNA here is from genome assembly GCA_017303575.1 of Deltaproteobacteria bacterium. Taxonomy (GTDB): domain Bacteria; phylum Myxococcota_A; class Polyangia; order Polyangiales; family Sandaracinaceae; genus JAFLCL01. The sequence continues at coordinate 45,339 of JAFLCL010000039.1, read as the reverse complement.
CGCCCGTTCCGCGTGACGACGTCGTAGACGCTCCCGCGCGCTACGCCCGCGCGCACGAGCTGTGTCGCGCGCTCGCGCTCGCGGTCGATCACGCTCTGGAACTCCTCGTACGGCTGCGCGCCCATGAGCTCCACACCGTTGATGAAGAAGGCGGGGGTTCCATGCGCGCCGAGCGTGCGGCCGAGCGACATGTCCTCTTCGATGCGCGCGCGGTGGGTGTGCTGATCGAGCGCGCTCGCGAAGCGCGCCGCATCGAGGCCCAGCTGCGCTGCGTAGCGATCGAGGCTCGCGCGATCGAGCGACCGCTGGTTCTCGAACAAGAGGTCGTGCATCGCCCAGAAACCGCGCGGGCCCAGCTGGGCGAACGCCTCCATCGATGCCTCGGCCGCGGTCATCGCGTTCTGATGGAAGGGAAGGGGCTGGTGGCGGAACACGATGCGCACGTCGCTCCCGTACGCCTCGAGCACGCGCGCGAGCGTCGGCTCGGCGCGTGAGCAGAAGGGGCACTGGAAGTCCTCGAACGCGACGATGGTCACGAGGGCCGCGTCACCGCCGCGGCTCGGCGCGCCGTCGATGGGCACGCGGTAGTAGACGCGATCGTCGTCGGGCTGCGCCGCTGCGAGCGCGGCGGCGGTTCGGGCGCGCTCCAGACGATCGACCGCGACCACGTAGAGCAACGTCGCGCGGCTCTCCGCGGCCACGCCGATCACGGGCACGTGCGCGGGCGGCTCCATCGAGGGCAGCGCCAGCGTCTCGCCCTCGAGCGACGCGATGGGCGTGTCGGTGTCGAGCACGCTGTCGCCCTCGATGCGCCAGCTCGAGAGCTCACGACGGTGGCTGATGCGCCCATCGGGCAAGAGCGTCGCCACGGGCTCGGCCTCGAGGTCGACGATCCGACCGTCGAGCTCGAGCCTCCACGTGGCCTCGCCGTCGACGGTGACGGTGCCGTCCTCGCCGAGCGCGATCACGCGACCTTCCGGCATCGTCACGCGCAGCGGCGTACGGACGACCTCGGTCCAGCGCGAGGGTGCGGGCGTCGCGCTCGCCGTCAGGCTGGCCGTCGTGCCACAGCCCGAAAGTACGTGTGTGACCAAGACCAGCCAGAGCCAGAGACGGCGCATGTGCACTCCTCGAGAGGCTGAGGGCTTCGCAAACACCCCGCGCTCACGCAAGCCAACAGAACCGCCGAGACAGTGGATCCACGCGAGCGCTCTCAGGACGTGAGCCAGCGGAGGAGCGACTGCAAGGGCGCGCCGCCCTGGAGGATCAGCGCCAGCGCCGCGAGAACCACGACGATGACCGACGCGGCCGGGATCAGCGGCATCACGTGAAGATGATCTGTGCGCCGTCGCTGAGGTCGTAGAAGTCGCCCGCGGTGATCACGTCCTTGACCTGCGAGACGAGGTCTTTCTTCTCGCGCTTGAACATCTTCATCGCCAGCTCGCACGCGTAGAGCTCGGCGCCGGACTCGTCGAGGATCTGGAGCATCTCGCGCACGGTCGGCAGCTCCAGCTCCTGCATCTGCTTCATCATCATCTTGCCAGCGAGGCTCTCCATGCCCGGAAGACCCGCCAGCATCGTGGGCACGGGGGCGGCGGGATTGCCCACCATGTTCACGTGCAGGTGATCGATCTTGCTCTCCGTGATCACGTCGAGGCCCCAGAACGTGAAGAACACGAAGGCGTCGATCCCCGACTGCCGCGCTGCGTTCGCGAGAATCAGCGCGGGATAGGCCTCGTCCAGCCCTCCGTGAGAGGCGATGATGGCGACTCTGCGCGAACCGTTGGCACTCGAGCTCATGGGCATCCTCGTGTTCGATGTAGCGTCATCACTGGCACCTTCGGGGCCCGCTCACAGGCACCCAGCGGGCTTGGGTAGGCCCGCGATCTTCGCGAGCGCCCGCGCCGGGGCCTTGGGGAACATCGCGTAGATGTCCTTGGTGCTCACGCCCCCGATCTGCGTGAGCCGACGGATGTTCGGAGAGACCTTGGTGGCCTCGAAGTCCGCGCGGGCGAGCTCGACGAGCTTCCAGTGTGCGTCGTTCATCTCGACGCCCTGGATCGCGGCGAGCTTCGCCCCGAGCGCGCGGGTCCAGGTGCTGGCATCCGCCAGGTGCCCATCGGCGCCGAAGCCCACGCCATCGAGCACGGTCGCCACGGCGGCCGGGCCTGTCGTGGGGACGGCGCAGCCGGGGCCGGTGGCAGCGACCTCGATCTTCTTCGCGGCGCTCCGCACGTGCGTGAGCGGAATGGCACGCTCCACGCCGAGCACCTTGGCCTGGGGCGCGCGCTTGCCCGTGATGGCATCGAGGCGCGCCTTCTTCTCGCTCATGGCACGCCGGCCCGGTGCGCTGGCGCGCTTGTCGCGCACAGCGGTGGCGGCGCGACCGAGATGGCGGACCACCTCGACCATCACGCTCATCCCCTTCTGCACGTCGTGATCACCGGTCGCGCGCACCATGCCGACGAGGCCGATGGGCTGTGCCTCCTGAGCGTTCTGGAGCACAGCCGCCCCCTCGGCGGCGACCTTGAGCACCTCGGGCTGCGTCAGCTCGCGCACCGTCTCGAGGATGTCGACGATGGCACCCCCGAGCTGACGGACGTCATCGGGCGTGAAGCCCTCGGCGACGCGCTCGCCGACGGCCACGAGCTCGCGCCCGAGCTCGAAGTATCCCTTCTTCTCGAATGCCGAGAGGCGGCCAGTTGCACTGGCCATCATCGCCTTGAGGATCGGGGTCATGTCCTCGAGGAGCTCTTCGGTCTTGCGCTGCCGCTCGACGAGGTAGTGCACGTCCGCGCTCAAGCCATCGAGCCGCGCGTGCAGCGCCGCGAGGCTGTGATCGTGCGGGCGCGGAGGCTCCGGCACGTGGGGAGTCGCCTTGTGTGTGTCCGTCGTCATGCCCACTTCCCTGCCATCGACATCCGATGATCGAGCGGGAGATCCTTCCCCGCGAGGAGGAGATTCCAATACACCCATTTGAAGGCGAGCTTGCCCCAGTGGTTCGCCTCGCTCTCTTCGAGGAGCGTGAACGGCCCGATTCCCGGCAGCGGGAATCGTCCCGGCAGCGGCTCGGTCGTGTAGTTGAAGTCGATGAGCATGGCCTTGCCGAAGCCCGTCTCGATGAAGCAGTTGGCGTGTCCGTCGAAGCCGGGAGAGAGGGGCTGTCCGGCGATGTGGCGAAGGACGTTGTCGAAGAGCACCTCGGACTGGAAATGCGCCACCGCGCCCGCCTTGGAAGAGGGCAGGTCCGTCGCGTCGCCGATCACGAACACGTCGGGCCACGACTTGCTCTGGAGAGTGTGCTTGTCGGTCGGCACCCAGCCCCCCGCGTCACCCAGGCCGCTCGTGGAGATCGCCTGCGCACCGCCGTGGATCGGAATGGAGACCAAGAGGTCGTAGTCGGTCTCGCGTCCATCGAAGCTCTTGAGCCGACGCTTGGCTCCGTCGACCTCGGAGACGGCGAAGTCACCGAGGACGGAGATGTTGCGCTGCTCGAGCATGCCTCCGAGGGCAGCCGACGCGCGTGGCTTGGTGAACGCGCCCTCGAGCGGCGTCGCGTACACGATCTCGACGCGATCGCGGATGCCCCGTTCGGTGAAGAACGCATCGGCGAGGAACAAGAGCTCGAGCGGCGCGACCGGGCACTTGATGGGCATCTCGGCGACGTTGACGACGAACCGTCCGCCCGCGAACGAAGCGAGCGCGTCACGAAGCGCGAGCGCGCCCTCGAGCGTGTAGAAGTCGAACGCGCTCTTGCGCCAGCCCTCCTCGAGGAGCCCCGGCGTCTGCTCGGGCAGGATCCGCGAGCCCGTGGCGACGATGAGCACGTCGTACGCGAGCTTGCTGCCACCGACGAGCGCGACGGACTTCTCGTCAGGCGCAATCCGGTCGATCTCGGCGAGCCGGAGCTCCACGCGCGGATCCAGCAGCGCGCGGCGAGGCTTCAGCGTCTCCTCACGCCGGTACGTACCGAACGGGAGGAACAGCAGCCCGGGCTGGTAGACGTGCAGATCGTCGCGGTCGACGACGATGATCTTCCAGTCGGGCGAGAGCGCGCGCACCAGACGGTTGGCCATCATGGTGCCGCCGGTGCCGCCACCGAGAATGACGACTCGCTTCATGCCTCCGCGCAGTGCATCGGTCGCACCAGCGGCGGATCCACGGGATCCGCGCGGGCCTCGGTCGCGCACGACGCAACGGTTGCGGGGTGTGCTGATGTCCGACGCAAGACCTGCGCGACCGCGGCATCGTTCGACGCCGCGGGCTCGGTCGTGAGCTGCTCACTCGTGGGCCAGCGGGTGGGCCTTGTCGTAGACGGCCATGAGCCGATCGACCGAGACGTGCGTGTAGCGCTGCGTCGTGGCGAGGCTCGCGTGGCCGAGCAGCTCCTGGATGCCGCGCAGATCGGCGCCCGCGTCGAGCAGGTGTGTCGCGTACGAGTGGCGCAGCGCGTGGGGGTGCAGATCGCCGCGGCCCGCCCCCAGGGCGCCGTAGCGACGCACGATGTTCTGGATCTGGCGCACCGTCAGCGCTGTCCCCTTCTCGCCGAGCCAGAGCGCGCTCCGTGCCTCGCTCGCGTCACCCCTCGCGCGGGCGAGCAAGAGCGGACGCACCTCGAGCCACGCGCGGAGGGCCTCGAGGGCGGGCGCGCCGAACGGCGCGAGGCGCTCTTTTCGGCCCTTGCCCATCACGCGCACACGTCGCGCGGCGAGATCCACGTCGGCGATCGTGAGCCCGCGCAGCTCGCTCACGCGCACGCCCGCGCCGTAGAGCATCTCGAGCATCGCGCGGTCCCGTAGGCGCAGCGCTTCTTCGCGGTGTGCGTCCTCCGAGGGCGCCTCGACCACGCGGAACGCCTCGTCGACGGTGAGGAAGCGCGGCAGGCCCTTGCGGATCTTGGGGCTCTTGAGCTGCGCCGCGACGTTCTTCGTGATCAGGCCCTTGCGGAAGAGGAAACGAAAGAACGCGCGCACCGTCGCGACCTTGCGACCGATCGTGCTCGGCTGATCCGTGTCGAAGAGCTTCGCCAGCCAGCCCCGGAGCGCGATCAGCGAGAGGCGCTCGGCATCGAGCGGGAGCTTCTTCTCTTCGCAGAACGCATGGAGCGCACGGAGCGCGCGGGCGTACGTCTCGCGCGTGGACGCGGGGCTGCGTCGCTCGTGCTCGAGCCAGTCGAGGTACGTCGTGATCTGCGTCTCGAGCGCCGAGGCCATGGTGGCGAGGGTAGGGGCGCGAACGGCGGCTCGCGAAGAAAGCGTCAGAGCTGGACGCAGTGCCCTCTTCGTGTTCGAGCGATGGGCGGCGATACTGCGGGGCATGAAGGTCCATTCGCTGGTCACGCTCTTCCTCTGTGCCCTGTCACTCGCGGCGTGCGGCAGTCGCACCGAGGCTCCGGCCGCGAGCGCACCGCCCACGACAGCTTCGTCCGGACACACCGAGGGGGCGCAGACCGCATCACGTCCCGACGGACCGCTGGTGCTGCGCAAGGGCGACTCGCATCGCGTCGAGATCCGGGCCGACGAGACGCACGAGTGGGGCATCGATCTCGCGGCGGGCGAGCACGTGACCCTCTCGATCCGTGCGGACTCCGCGGGCGAGCCCGCATGCCAGGCGTTCCTCTGGGGCTTCTACAACCCGAGCGGCGGTGCGCTGCGCGAGGAGCCCTCGATCCCGAGCGAGACGGGGCACTGGGAGTCGGTCATCGAGCAAGAGGCGGTGGCCTCCATCGTCGAGGGACCGGTGGCGGGTCGCTACGTGGTGCGTGTCGCGGTGGGCGCCGACTGCCCTGTGCTCCACTACACGCTCGGCGCGCAGTAGCGCATCGCGCCCCGGCGAGCGTTCGATCAAGGCGCGCGCTGCTCGAACGGGGCGAGCACCCACTCGAACGCGTCGACGAGCGCGACCGAGTCGAGCAGGCCGTCGCCCGAGTCCCAGATCATGAAGGACAGCGTGATGCGCGAGCCCGGCACCACCGGCGCTGTCGTCTGCACGCAGTCGGTGCCGCCGCCCACGAGGCCCTCGGTGCCCTCCGTGCACGAGGTGTCGACGGCGCCGCGCAGCGGTGCCGCGCCGAGCTCGCAGGTGCGCGGGCCGCGCGCGACACAGGTGCTCAGCAGCGCGTTGTTCACGGTGAGCGGGTTGCCCGCGCGATCGAACACGATGTTGCGCAGCTCGCCCGACACGACATCGGTCATGAGCACGGCGTAGACGTCGTTGAACGGCGAGCAGAGAAAGTCTGGGTACTCGCGCGTCATGAAGTTCGACGCGAAGCGCAGGCCGATCGCGTTCGTCGGCACGTCGAGCTCGAGCGTGAGCGCCACGGAGTCGACCACCGGACCGCTCTCGATGCCCGGGCATGCCGGTGAGTCCATGGGAAATCCGGGAGGGAAGGGCCCGGACAGCCCTTCTTCCACGCAGCTGCCGCTCGCAGGCTGACCATCGTTCGCGAGGCCCGTCGAGAGCACGAGCATGCGACGGCCTGCGTAGGGGCCGTATCGTCCGAAGCCATCGGACACGCGGTGCATCTCGCTCGTCGTGTGCACGGCGAACGACGTGTCGTTCCAGGCTGCGGAGCGCACCCACTCGCGCGAGCCGCCTGCGGAGTCGAGGCAGAGTCCGAGCGCGTTCGCCGCGCTGCGCGCGGTCCCGTCGTCGGGGCTGATCATCGTGTCGCGACACGGCATCGCGTCTTCGCCGGTGCAGTCCTCGTCGAGATCGTTGCCGGGAATGTCGTAGGCGCCGGGGTTGATCTGCGGCACGCAGTCGTTGCAGTCCTCCTCGTTCCCGAAGCCGTCGCCGTCGTGATCGCCGGGCCCGTCGACGACGCAGCGGCGCACGATGCCCTCCGCGCTCGGCGGCGCGATCGCATCGCCGCACGCGATGGTCACGGCCATGGTGAGGCCCGCGTCGCTGCGCGCGGCGTCGGGCGACTCCACACCGCCGTCAGCGAATTCACGGCGCATGTGCGTGCGGTAGCAGCCGGGCGAGGGCCCGATCGCCATGATCGCCAGCCACAGCCAGGCGTTCGCGCGTGCGCGGGAGGCGATGCCACGAGACATGCAGCGCGCATGTGCAACGTCGATGCCGTCCTTTCGCGTCCACGCGCTACGATGCCGCTCCTTCGGAGGTCAGCCGGTGCGTGATCGGGCAGTGAGTGATCAGGAACGCTGGAGGTCGACGACGATCGTGGCCGTGCGCCGCGACGGTCGATCCGCGATGGCAGGCGATGGTCAGGTGTCGCTCGGCAACACCGTGATGAAGTCGAGCGCGCGGAAGGTGCGGCGCATCGCGAACGGCCGCGCGATCGCGGGCTTCGCGGGCGCGAGCGCCGACGCGTTCACGCTGCTCGAGCGCTTCGAGGCCAAGCTCGAGGCGCTGCGCGCCGGCGATGCCCCGGGCGCGCTGTCTCGTGCTGCCGTCGAGCTCGCCAAGGACTGGCGCACCGATCGGTTCCTGCGTCGCCTCGAGGCGATGCTCGTGGTGATGGACGCACACACGATGCTCCTGCTCTCGGGGACGGGTGACGTGATCGAGCCGGACGCGGTCGATGGTGGCGCCATCGTCGCGATCGGGTCGGGCGGCAGCTACGCCCTCGCCGCGGGCCGCGTCCTCCTCAAGCACACGCCGATGAGCGCGCCCGAGATCTGTCGCGAGGCGCTCCGCACCGCAGGCGAGATCTGCGTGTTCACCAACACCGAGATCACCGTCGAGGAGATCGGGTCGTGAGCACCAAGTCGTTCACGCCGCGAGAGCTCGTGGGCGAGCTCGATCGCTACGTCGTCGGGCAGCACAAGGCGAAGAAGGCGGTCTCGATCGCGCTCCGCAATCGATGGCGGAGGCAGCAGGTCTCGCCCGAGCTGCGCGAGGAGATCGCGCCCAAGAACATCCTCATGATCGGGCCCACCGGCGTGGGCAAGACGGAGATCGCGCGACGCCTCGCCAAGCTCGCGAACGCCCCGTTCGTGAAGGTGGAGGCCTCGAAGTTCACCGAGGTGGGCTACGTCGGCCGCGACGTGGAGTCGATCGTGCGCGACCTCGTCGAGCAGGGCCTGCACCTCGTGCGCGCCGAGGCGATCGAGAACGTGAAGACGCGCGCGCACGACGTCGCCGAGGAGCGCCTGGTCGTGATGATCGCGCACAAGCGTCAGGGCACCGATCGTCCTCAGCCTCCTCCTCCTCCGCCGCCTTCGGGGCCACCGGGCCTCGGAAACCTCGGTCAGCTGTTCATGGGCATGCAGCCTCCGCCCGCGCCGCCGGCTCCGCCCGACAGCGTGATCAGCGAGCTCCGCACGAAGCTGCGCGCGGGCTCGCTCGATGACGAGAGCCTCGAGCTCGACGTGGCCGACGACGCGATGCCGATGGTGCAGATGTTCTCGGGCATGCAGGGCATGGAGGATCTCGAGAAGGGCCTGCGCGACGCGTTCTCGAACGTGCCGGGCATGAAGGGACGCACCAAGCGCCGCCGCGTGAAGGTGAAGGACGCGCTCAAGCTGCTCGAGGCGGAGGAGGCGCAGAAGCTCGTCGATCAGGACACGCTCGTGCGCGAGGCCATCGAGCGCACCGAGCAGTCCGGCATCGTGTTCCTCGACGAGATCGACAAGATCGCGGGGCGACAAGGCGCGCAGCACGGTCCCGACGTCTCGCGCGAGGGCGTGCAGCGGGATCTCTTGCCCATCGTCGAGGGCAGCACGGTGAACACGAAGTACGGACCGGTGAAGACCGACCACGTGCTGTTCATCGCGGCGGGCGCGTTCCACGTCGCGAAGGTCTCGGACCTCATCCCCGAGCTCCAGGGGCGCTTCCCGATCCGCGTCGAGCTGGAGTCGCTCGGCAAGGATGACTTCGTGCGGATCTTGAAGGAGCCCAAGAACGCGCTCACCAAGCAGTACCAGGCGCTGCTCCGCACCGAGGGCGTCGAGGTCACGATCACCGACGACGCGATCGAGGCGATGGCCGAGCACGCGGGCGAGGCCAACGAGCGCATGGAGAACATCGGCGCACGAAGGCTGCACACGATCCTCGAGGCCGTGTTCGAGGAGCTCTCCTACAAGGCCGCGGAGATGAGCGGCGAGGCCGTGACGATCGACCGCACGTACGTGGAGGATCGCCTGCGGCCCATCCTCAAGAACGAGGATCTCTCCCGCTTCATCTTGTGATCGGCAGGCGCGCGAAGGCGTCGAGGATCGCGCGCTGGTGACCACGCTGCCCGAGGAGCGCGGCGGTCACGTGGCCGGCCTCGTCCCATCGCAGCTCCGAGCCCGGCCAGTGTCGGTGCAGCGCTTCGGTCTCTTCGGGCGGGACGAACGCGTCGTGTCGCGCGCCGACCACGATGCACGCGTGCGCCGCGAGCGGGGCGGGATGTCGATCGACCCGCACGGGCGCGAGGCACGACTCGAAGTACGCCGCGGCCTCCGCACGGCTGCCGAGCTCGCGCGCCAGGCGCTGCCAGTCCATCGCGCGGGAGAGCGCGCCCTTCGTGAAGATGGCCTCGACGCGCGCGCCTGCGCCGCGGGGCACGCAGCCCGTGGCGAACGGCACGAGCGCGCTGACGAAGGCGGCCATGATGCCGCCCTGGCTGTAGCCCGAGAGCACGATCTTCGGGTGCCGCTCCGAGGCGAGCCAGCCCGCGATCGCGCGGCCCTCGAGCACCGTCGCGAGGTTCATCGCGAACTGGTCGCGCACCGTGCGCAGGCCGGGTCCACGCTGACCGCGGGGCCGTCGCGCGCCGTAGAACGGGTTCTCCACGAGGAGAACGGCACGACCGCTCGCGACGAGAGGCGCCGCGAAGCGTCGTCGCGTGAAGAAGCCTTCTTCCCCCGTCGCGGCGAGCAAGACGACCACCTCGCGTGGCCGCGCTTCCTGCTGGATCGGATCCAGCCAGAGCAGGTGCACGTCGCGGCTCTCGGGAGGCAGATCGAGCGCGGGAGACGCGAAGCGCCCGTGTCGCTCGCGGGTGGTGCCCGACGTTCGTGCCTCGTCCCAACGAAGCTCGAGCTCGGGGAGCGGGTCCTCGCGCGCGACGCGGCCCACGGCGTCCACCAAGCGCATCAGCGATTCCCGATCGCCGAAGCCGTCCTCGTAGAGACGCACCCCGCGCAGGAGCGAGGTCAGGGCGAGGTCGGTGTAGCGGTGGAGCGCGCTGCGGATCATCGAGGGTGCGGGGCGAGGGTACCGCGGCGAGCGTGCATGGACGGCCGCTCTTGCGAGACACTCGACACGCGTCTCCTTGGCCCCAGCCTGGGACACTGACGCGCGACGGCCCGCTTCGGGTCGCACGCTCCTGAAAGACCCATGGACCTGATCGGCGCGACGATCGCTGAGCGCTACACGCTCCTCTCGCTGCTCGGCCGAGGTGGCATGGGCGCCGTCTACGCGGCGCGCGACGACTCGACCGGGAGCGAGGTCGCGCTGAAGGTGACGAGCCTCGACGAGACGCGGAGCGGGGCCTCGCGCGCCGAGCTGCGCTTCCGACGCGAGTACCACACGCTCGTGTCGCTCGATCACCCGCGCATCGTGAAGGCCTTCGACTTCGGTCGTGACCGCCACGGCAGCTTCTACACGATGGAGCTCCTCGATGGTCAGGACCTCAAGGCCGTGGGCCGGCTCGGCTACCGCGACGCATGCCCGCTCTTGCGCGACGTAGCCTCCGCGCTGGCGCTCCTCCACGCGCGCTCGCTCGTGCACCGCGATCTCGGCCTGCGCAACGTGCGCCGCACCCACGATGGTCGCGCCAAGCTCTTCGACTTCGGCGTGCTCGTGAACGTCGGCATGCCCGGAGAGATCGCCGGGACGCTCTCCACGATGGCGCCCGAGAACGCGCGGGGCCTGCCCGTCGATGGCCGCACCGATCTCTACTCGCTCGGTGCGCTCGCGTACGTGATGCTGACGGGCAAGCCCGCGTATGGAGCGCGTGATCTCGATGGGCTCGAGCGCGCGTGGCGCAACCTGCCGCCGCCGCCGTCGAGCTTCGCGCCCGAGATCCCGCGCGCGCTCGACGAGCTGGTGATGGCCGCGCTCTCGCTCGAGCCGCTCGCGAGACCTGCGAGCGCGGCCGAGGTGATCGATCGCCTCACCGCGATCGCGGATCTCCCGCCGCTGCCCGAGAACGAGGTGCGTCGCGGCTACCTGGCGAGCGCGGCCATCGTGGGCCGCGCGCGAGAGATCGAGCGCGCGAAGGCGGTGATCGAGAGCGCACGCGAGGGCGCAGGCGCCGTGATCTTCATCGACGCGGAGACGGGCACCGGCAAGAGCCGGCTCCTGCGCGAGATCGCGATCGAGGCCAAGCTCGGCGGCGCGGTGGTGCTCGACACAGCGTGCGAGTCGGCGCCGCCCGCCCCCTACGGAGCGCTCGCGCAGCTGGTGTCGCGCGCGGTCGAGGTCGCGCCGGAGACCGCGAGGAAGTCGGCGGCTGCGCATGCCCCGATCCTCTCGCGACGCTTTCCGCAGCTCGGCCTGCGTGCGAGCCAGATCAGCCGCGAGACGCTCGACCCCGCCGAGGAGCGCCTTCGCGTGCAGGCCGCGATGGTGGGCTGGCTCCGCGCGTGGGCCACGCTCAGCCCGCTCTGCCTCCTCGTCGACGACGTGCAGCGCGCAGACGAGGCCTCGGCCGCCGCGATCGCCGCGCTCGCCAACGACCTACGGGACGTGCCGATCGCGCTCGTCGTGGCGCGCAGGAGCGGCGAGCCGATGCGCGCACCGGCGGCGATCGAGTCGATGCTCCGTCGTGGCGAGCACATGTCGCTCGGCGGTCTGCGCCCAGCCGATCTCGAGGATCTGGTGCGCTCGTTCTTCGGCGACGTGCCGAACGTCGGGCGCCTGTCGCAGGTGCTCCACCAACGAACGCACGGGAGCCCCCTCCACGCGACCGAGCTCGTCCGCGCGCTCGTCGAGAGCGAGGTGATCCGCTACGTCGACGGCAGCTGGACCATCCCCAGCGAGACGAGCGCGCTCCAGACCGGACGTCACGCGACGCTCGCGGGCACGCTCGATCAACGCATCCTGCGCCTCGGAGCCGACGCGCTCGCGATGGCCGAGGTGCTCGCGATGGCGGGTGGCGAGCGGCCCGTCGACCTCTTGCTCGCGGCCATCCGACGCGACGATCCGCGCTTCACCGATGGGCGCCTCTTCGCCGCGCTCGACGAGCTCGCGAGAGAAGGCATCGTGATCGGCGACGGCCTCGGCTACCGCTTCCGTCACGACGGGCTGCGCGAGGCGACGCTCCGCATGCTCCCCGACGCGCGTCGCAAGCGCCTCGGTCTGGGCCTGGCCGAGGAGCTCGCGGTGCGGCTCCTCGATGATCCGGGACGCGAGGCCGAGGTGGGCTGGCACTTCGTGCAAGGCGGCGAGCTCGAGCGTGGTGCGCATCACCTCGCGCGCGCAGGGCAGCGACTGTTCGACGCTCAAGCGCTCTCGGACTGCATCGCCCCGCTGGAGAAGGCGCTCGAGCTCGGCCTCGCGCGAGGCGCGCCCGAGGCCGAGACGATGCGGCTTCGCGGCATGCTGCTCGCGGCGGGGTGGGTGTCGAACCGCGAGGTCGGATCACGTCACGCGCTCGCGGCCGTCGAGGCCTACCGAAGGCACTGCGGGCTCGACACAGCCTCGCGGCTCTCGCGCTTCCTGGGCCCCATCCTCGGCACCATCCTCGGCGTGCTGTGGGGCACCGTGCGCTGGGCCTTCCGCTTCGAGACGTTCTTCGGTCGTGGTGCGCGCGGTCCGGCGCCCGATCGCGGTGCCATGCAGTTCGCGCTCTGTCACGCGTACGCGTGCGGGCTCGCGAACGCGGAGAACCGCGTCGATGATCTCCTCGCGCTCGCCGAGATGGTCGTGCCGTTCCGTGCGTTCCGCGGCCGCATGCCCGAGGGGGTGCACGCGGTGGTGCATGCCATGCCCGACATCCTGCTCGGTCGGCTCCGCAGCGCGTCGGAGCGGCTCACGCTCGCGATCCGCGTGTTCCAGACCGACACGCTCGCACCCATCTCGCTGACGGAGCGTCGCTTCGCGGAGGCCGCAGCGCGTGGGCTGCGCGTGCTCGTCGACGTGAACCAGTTCGAGGCGCGCCTCGAAGAGGATCTCACGCAGCTCGATGCGCTCGACTTCCGCTACTACCGCCTCGTCGCGCAGGCCACGCGGGCGGTGCGCCATCGCTACCGAGGCGAAGAGGAGCTCGCGCGCGCCGTCGAGCGCACGATGGAGCCCGAGAGCATCGCGCTCGGCTCGTGGTCGACCGACGTGCAGGTGCTCTTCTTCGCGCATCCGGCGTATGCGCTGACGAGCGACGTCGACGGCCTCAAGCGCTGCCTCGATCACCTCGAGCGCCTCGTCGCTCAGGGCTTTCGCGTGCAAGCCCGGGTGGCGTGCACGCGCGGTGATCTGCTCCGATCGCGCGGCGAGCCGGAGAAGGCCTGCGAGATCCTGCGGCCCGCGGTCCGTGCGCTCGACGCGCGCGATCTCCTCATGCGTCAGTGGGTGGGCAGCTCGCTCGCCGAGGCCGAGCTCGCCGCGGGTCACCACGCCGCCGCGATCACGGCCGCAGACGACGTGCTCCACGTCGGCGCGCAGCACCCCGACGCTGCGATCGTGCTTCCGCGCCTGCGTGTCGAGCGTGTACGTGCGCTCGCGCTCGCGGCGACGGGCCGCGAGGCCGAGGCGCTCGCCGTGCTCGCGGCGGCGACGAGCACGGCCGAGACGCTGGACGTTCCGAGCGTCGTGGGTCTGCTCCACGAGGCGCGCGCGCGCATCGCGATCGAGGCCGACGATCACGTGAGCTACGTCCTTCACGCCAGCGAAGCCGAGCGTCGTCTGCGTCCCACGCACAACCCCGCCTTGATGGCCACGCTCGACCGCCTGCTCTCCCTCGGCGCCGGCGCTCGCTCGCTGACGACTGAAGAAGGCGTCGACGATGGCGCGACCGACGTGAGCAGCAGCGACGATGCGACGGTCGCGCAGCGCTCCGCGTCGCGAACGCGCGCATGACGGTCGACTCCGGGAATGTGTCTCTGCGCGTGGCTTGTTGCGCGCGAATGCGCTCGTTCGTCGCCTTCCTCGTGCTGACGGCCGCTGTGCTCCCGTGCCTCGAGGGCGTTGCGCATGCCGAGTACGCGGTGGGCATGGAGCCAGGGCGGGTCGCCGTGCGGCATGCGGCGTGGGACGCGGCGGCCGCGTGTCGCCCCGCCTTTCCGGCGGAGCTGGGCCGCACGGTCGATCTCTCGATCACGATCGATCGACGCGGTCGAGTGCTCTCGGTCGAGGGCACACCCGACGTACGTGTCTTCGAGCAGTGCGTGCTCCGTGCGCTCCGAGGCGCGCCTCATCGTCCGACGGGCGTCGATCGCGCGTCGCGTCGGTGGGTCGTCGTCACGCGTTATGTGTTCGAGGCCGTCACGGCCTCGCGCCCCGAGATCGTGGAACACGGCCGCAGCGCTCCTCCCGAAGTCGCTGCACCTTCCCCGAGCGACCTCGGATCAGAGCGCGCGCAGCTGCGCGATCTCCGAGGGATCGAGCGCACGATCGAAGAGAAAGACGTCGTCGAGCTGCATCCCACACATGCTCCCGGAGAGTCGTGCGCCGACGAGTGAGTCCGGCATCGCCGAGCCGCCGATGCTCACGCGCGCGCCGTCCACCCACAGCTCGCCGCTGCCGCCGCTCGCTCGGTACACGAGCACCACGTGCACCCACGTCTCGCTCGGCACGGCGCCCGACGAGAGGGTGAGACCGCCGCCGTACGCGTAACCCAGGACCCGCGTCGGCTCGTCGTCGGCCTCGAGCGACGTGCGCTCCGTGAGCACGATGCCGCAACCCGAGAACGATCCAGGGAACATGGTCGGCCACCGAGCCCAGACCGACACCGTGTAGTCGTCCGAGCGACGCGGGCGATCGGGTACCCGAGTGCCTTCGAGGACCACAGCCGAGCCGCGTCGGCCCGGCACCCACGAGCACGTCGTGCAGTCGAGCGCGCCGCTCGCATACGCGAGGTCCTCGCCGGTTCCGTCGAGCGGGTAGTACGCGTAGGGATCGAGCGAAGCCCAGTCGGAGGCGGCGTCGCTCCCCGCGAATGCGTCGGTGCGGGTGAAGGTGTCTCGCGCCTCGAACGCGTCCGCGCCGCTGAGCACGTCGGCGCCAGCGAACGCATCGGCGCCCGGTACGACGAAGGCATCGACGCGCGAGGTGTCTCCCTCGCTCCGCTGCGCATCGATCGAGAGCGCACCGTCGAGGCCGGCGGCCAGAGGCGCATCGCTCGCCGGGACGTTCGCATCGCGACCTCCATCGCGCGCCTCGTGCCGAAGCCGGCCGCAGCCGAGCGCGAGCCAGCAAGAGAGGCCCGCGGCGAGCCCGAGCTGCAGGCGTCGACTGCGCACTTCACGAGCGTACACCGCGCCAAGTGCAGCCGCGCGGTTGCCGAGAGGGGCTGCGAGCGGCAGGCTCGCGGCCCCCATGACCGAGCCCGACAAGATCAAGCCCGTCGTCCAGCTCGGAGACGCGTGGACGCTCGAGACGCTCGAGACGATCGCGTTCGCGACGAGCCGCATCGAGCTCCCCGCCGAGGCGCGTCGTCGCATCGATCGATCGCGCAAGCTCGTCGACGATCTCGCGGCGCGCGGCGACGCCGCCCCCAACGTGTACGGCGTGAACACGGGCTTCGGCGCGCTCGCCGAGACGCGCATCGCTGCCGATCAGGTGCGCGCGCTCCAGCGCAACCTCGTGCGCAGCCACGCATGCGGCGTGGGTCCGCTCCTTCCGCGCGAGGCGGTGCGCGCGATGATGGCGCTGCGCGCCCAGACGATCGCCATGGGCTACTCCGGCGCTCGCGCCGTCATCGTCGATCTGCTCGTCGAGATGCTGAACCGTGGTGTGCATCCCTGTGTGCCGGCGCAGGGATCGGTCGGCGCGTCGGGGGATCTCGCGCCGCTCGCGCACCTGGCGCTCGTGCTCATCGGTGAGGGTGAGGCGGAGCACGACGGCAAGCTCAAGACGGGCTTCGAGGCGCTGCGCGACGCAGGCCTCTTGCCCATCGAGCTCCAGGCCAAAGAGGGCCTCGCGTTGATCAACGGCACGCAGCTGATCACGGCCGTGGGCACGCTCGCGGTGCGCTCGGGCGAGCGCCTGTGCACGACGGCGGATCTCACGGGTGCGATGAGCCTCGAGGCGCTCGAGGGCAGCGCGCGACCCTTCGATGCGCGCGTGCAGGCCGTGCGCCCTCATCCCGGACAGGAAGAGACGGCGAAGAACCTGCGCGCGCTCCTCGCCGACAGCGCGATCGCCGAGTCCCACAAGGACTGCAAGAAGGTGCAAGACCCCTACTCGCTGCGCTGCATGCCGCAGGTCCACGGCGCGAGCCGTGACACGCTGCGCTGGGCGCGGCAGGTGCTCGAGCGCGAGCTCGTCGCGGCCACGGACAACCCGCTCGTGTTCGCCGACGACGAAGGACACGGCGAGTTCATCAGCGGCGGCAACTTCCACGGGCAGCCCTTGGCGATCGCGCTCGACGCTGCGTGCATCGCGATCGCGGAGCTCGCCAACTGCGCCGAGCGCCGCATCGAGCAGCTCGTGAACCCCGCGATGAGCTCGGGCCTGCCGCCCTTCCTCGCGCCCCGCAGCGGCCTCGACTCGGGCTTCATGATCGCGCAGGTCACCGCGGCCGCGCTCGTGAGCGAGAACAAGGTGCTCTGTCACCCTTCGAGCGTGGACTCGATCCCGAGCTCGGCGGGCAAGGAGGATCACGTCTCGATGGGAAGCATCTCCGCGCGCAAGTGCGCACAGATCGCGACGCACGTCCGCACGGTCCTCGCCATCGAGGCGATGGTGGCCGCGCAGGGCCTCGACTTCCGCAAGCCGCTCGAGCCCGGCGTGGGTGTCCGCGCTGCGCATGCGGCGCTGCGCGAGGCGGTGCTCACGCTCACCGAGGATCGCGCGCTCTATCCCGACATCCAGCGCTGCGAGCGCTTGGTGGACGACGGCACGCTCGTCGAGGCCGCGCGCGCCGCCGTGGGACCGCTCGCGTGAGCGGCCCCGACGCGAAGAGCGGCAAGGTCAGCAAGAGCGGCAAGAGCGGCAAGAGCAGCAAGGCCGGCAAGAGCGGCAAGAGCGACCCACCCAAGACCGACGAGGCGAAGAACACGAGCTTCGTCGTGCTCGACGCGGTGTTCGTCGCGCACGCCAAAGATCACGATGGCCTTCCGCCGCCCATGCTCGCGGAGGTCGCGTTCGGCGGTCGCTCGAACGTGGGCAAGTCGAGCCTCATCAACAAGCTCGTCAATCGTCGCAAGCTCGTACGCACCAGCTCCACGCCTGGCGCGACGCGTGGCCTCTCGCTCTTCCGTGCATCGCTGCGCCTCGACGGCGGCGAGAAGGCACAGCTCGATCTCGTCGATCTCCCCGGCTACGGGTTCGCGGTCCGCAGCAAGTCGGAGCGCAAGAGCTGGGGCCCGATGATCGAGGGCTACCTCGAGGGGCGCGTGAGCCTGCGCGCGGTGGTGTTGCTGGTCGATGTGCGTCGTGGCCTCGAGGACGACGACGCGCAGCTGATCGAGTACCTCGCGCACGTGAAGCGCCGCACCATCGTGGCGATCACCAAGGTCGACAAGCTCGGCAAGAACGATCGCGACAAGGCTGTGCGCCTCATCCGCGAGGCCGTGAAGAAAGCGGCCGTCGATCACGCCAAGGGCGTCGAGGTGATCGCGACGAGCGCCGACACCGGCGAGGGCATCGAGCCGCTGTGGACGGCGATCCGTCGCGACACGTTCCTCGGTCCCGTCGCGACCTAGCGCGCTGCGAGGTCGCGCGCGCGCCTCACACGATCACGCGACGGACGACGAGGTCGTGGGCGATCTTGCCGATCGCTGTCACGACGTTCCCGTTGGCCACCAGCGAGACTGCGCTGACGAGCTTCGCGTCGACGACCGCCTCGGTGCCCCAGCCGCCGCCTGCGAGCGCGTGCCGGTGTCGCGCGAGCTTTCCATCGGCGAGCGGGTAAGCGACCACGAGCTCGTTGGCCGTGATCACCGCACCGGGCGCGTGGACGAAGCGAGGTGGCGAGGCGTCGGTGCTCGAGAACGGCGTGATGGCGGGCGCGCTGGCCCCGCGGATCGCCGCGACGCTGATCGCGAACGCACGCAGCACGCTCGCTTGGAAGTACACGACGACCACGCCTTGCGGGCTCGCCACGAGCGTCGGCTCCGCGTCTGCGCTCTCGCCGATCGTGTGCCACTGGAACGCCGCGTCTTGATCTGCGCTCACCTGTGATCCGAGCACGATCTTGCCGAACGAGTCGCGTGCTGCGATCACGAGCCCCCCGCTCCACAGCGCCGCGCATCCGCCCGTGACGAACGGAGAGCTCGTCGTGCTCCACCCGTGCCACGTGCCGCCGGCGTTCTTCTGGCGACGTCGCAGCACGCGCTTGTTCGTATCGACGGCGAGCATGGTCAAGCATCCCTGACCATCGCGCGCGAGCGCGGGCGAGGTCCCGAACCGCTCGTTGCCATCGAACTCGTCGAACGCGCCGAGGTTCTGATCGGGCGACTTCTTCGCCCACGCGTGGAAGATGCGGCCGTCGTCCGCGCGCGCGAAGAGCTCGAGGCGACCGTCGTGGTTGGCCGCGATCACGAGCGCACCGTCGAGGTAGCGACCGTCCTCGAGCTCGAGCGCTTGGAACGCGAGCGAGCGCGTGCCGTCGTGTCGGGAGAGGCCGGGCGCGCCGTCGCCGCTCGCCGCCGCGATCCACACGCGCGCGCCAGTCGAGACCGCCGTCGGCGCGCGCTCACGCAGTGCCTTGGTGTCGTAGGACGCGCGCGTGCTCTTGGTGGGCAGCACTCCGTCGCCGACGAACGCCCAGCCGGGGTTCGGGACGAGCCCCGCGCGCACGCTGAACGCGTTGTCGAACGAGGCGATCGGCCCCTCGCCTGCGAGCGCGCGCTTGGCGTCGAGGAACACCTGCTTGCGCGGAAAGGTCTCGATCGTGTGCGGGTGCTCGGGGTGCGCCCACTGGCCCCAGTGCGTGCGACCGCCGTGTCGCTCCGATGCATCGAAGAGCGCATCGACGTAGTCCTCGTTGCGGCCCTCGAGCTCCTTGGGCTTCACGGTGGCCCAGAAGATCTCCTGCAGCGCGAAGACCTCCACGTGACAGAAGCGCTCGCTCGCGTCGCTCGAGCTCTGCATCGCGAGCGCCCCGCGGCTCGCTCGCGTGAAGCGCAGCGACATGAACCCCGAGAATTCCCAGGGCGTGTCGCGTCTCAGGCGATCGATCTGCGAGAGCATGTCGTCCACCGCGGCCACGTGGGCGTTGGCCTTGGTCGATAGGCAGAGCTCCGACGAGTACGCGGGCTGCGACTTGCGACCCTTGGTGTCTTGCACCGACAGGTAGCGATGCGCGCCCGGCGTGTCGGCGCGGGTCGAGCCGATCAGCTCCTTCAGCTGCTCGTGGTAGCGCTCGGCGTTGCCCGACTCGACCGCGAGGTAGAGCGCGACCTCGTTGATCTTGTTGTCCGGCCGCACGAAGTCGGTCGCGCCCCAGCTCGCGTGCTCCACGCGCGTCGCAACGAACGCCCACCGCACGCCCTGCGGGTCGGGGTAGGGGTTGATCATGATCTCGAGGTGTCGGTAGCCATCGGCGCGCAGGGGCGCGCTCGCGCTGCCGGTCGCTGGATGGGGCCGGGTGGGATCGGTGAGCCCGGCGACGTCGGTGAACGCAGAGCCATCGATCAGCTTCGCGCGCACGTCGTCCCACTTCATCCAGCGCACGCGCTCGCTCAAGCCGTACATCGGGCGCACCTCGAGCACGATCGACGCGACGATCCCGAGCGATCCGACCGACACGATCGCGGCCTCGAACAGCGCATCGTTCGCCTCGATGCGCACGCCGGGCGCGACGCCGTCGAGCAGCTTGAGGCCGCCGTCGGTGGTGATGCGCGCGCTCCCCCTCTCGATCCACACGTCCTTGCCGCCGTGGGTGAGGAGGTGGATCGCGTGCACCGTGTCCGCGATCGGGGCGAGGTCGAAGTCACCGCCGTGCGTGGCCGTCATGCACACGCCGACGACGCGTTGTCCCGAGCGCGAGCCCATGGTGATCAGCGCGAGGTCCTCCTCGGCCAGCGCGTCGATCGCCTCCTTGACTGCGACGAGACCCCCGAGTCGCACGAACGTTCGATGCTGCTGCTTCACGGCCGCGGTCAGCGCGCTGCCGAGCTTGCCGCTGTACGTCGGGCCCTTCGCGATCTCGGTGAGCTTCAGCGAGTCGGCCGCCTGCGCGGTCGGCGGGTCGGTCTGCTCGTCGCGCGCGGGGCCGAGCGAGACGTCGGTGCCGGCGGGCGCATCGCTGAACGACCAGTACGAGCCCACGGCGTGTACGTGTCGACCCGCGTCGGTGGCGGCCTGCACGCGCTGACGGAGCTCGGTGATCGTCGTCGGGTGTCGGAGCGACTCGGCGTCGCGCGATGGGGTGAAGTCGTGAGTCTTGGCCCAGTTGGTCCGCGTGTCCGCCATGGCCGGAGACTCTCGCCGCGATGGCCAGGCGTTCGCAATGCGTCTATCGTCGTTTGCATGTCTTCCAAGCCTTCGCTCACCCGCGTTCCCTCGGTTCCCGCGCTCGTTCGCCGCGCGATTCCGGTCGCCGTCGCGGCCTCGATCGTCACAGGCTGTAGCGGTGATCCCGGGGCTCCCCTCCTCGACGCGGGCATCTCCGTGAGCCCCGACGCCCCGGCCGCGCCCGTGGGTGACGCGGGCATCTCCGCGCCCGACGATGCGCGCTGAGCCAGCCACGGCGCGCGCCGACATCGCGCCTGGGTGATGGATCGCTGTTCCGCTTCGGCGACTGCCGGGCGATAGTCGCCACGCATGCGCTGGCAAGGACTGACCTTCCTCTTCGTGACGTCGATGCTCGGCGTCGCAGGCTGTCAGACCCACCGCGCGTTCGAGTGTCATCCACCGTGCACCGAGGCCGATCGCGCGTCCTTCGTGCGGTGCGTGGCCGAAGGGAGCGCCGCGTGCGCGGCCGGGAATCGACGCTGCTGCGCGACGACGCAGGAGTGCATCGGCACCCTCGAGGACCAGACGGTGGTCACCGACGCCGAGTGCGTGCAGGTCGTGGAGGATGCGTGCTGGCGCCCCTGCTTCGACATGGATCAGGTGCTCTTCGATGGCTGCATGCGCAGCGGCAGCGCGACGTGCACCGCGGGCGACGACCTCTGCTGCGGTGACTCGCTCGACTGCCTCGGTGAGCTCGTGATCGACGACGAGACCACGCTCGTGATCAGCGCCGAGGGTTGCTGCAGCGACGACGACGAGTGCGCCGACGACGAGCATTGCGACACCGAGACGTGGGAGTGCGCGGAGGGCGTCGCCACGGGCTTCTGTGGCGACGAGATCGTCCAGCCCACGGAGGCGTGCGACGACGGCGACCCGTTCACCAACGAGTGCGACTACGGCGCGATGAGCTGCGAGGTGTGCACCGAGGACTGCGTGCTCGGGCCCGGCGAGACGTCGTTCTGCGGCGATGGCGAGATCGACGTGATGAACGACGAGGAGTGCGAGCCACCGGGCACCAGCCGCTGTGACCCGATGTGCTTCCTTCCTCCGACGGGCGATTGCTTCAACATGACGGTCGATGGCGACGAGACCGACGTGGACTGCGGCGGCTCGTGCCTCCCGTGCCCGCCTGGCGCCCGTTGTCTCGTGAGCGAGGACTGCGGTGCGACGCCGATGCCGCTGTGCTCCTCGACGCCGCTCTGTGATCCCGATCGCCTTCGCTGTCTCGAGCTCGTGTGCGACGACGGCATCGCCTGCACGATCGACGAGTGCCTGGTCGGCACCGCCGGCTGCTCGAACATCGCGCCCGATCTCGACAGCGATGGGTTCGACTGCGTCGAGGACTGCGACGACACCGATCGCACGATCAACCCAGATCTGATGGGCGACGACGGCTGCGACCTGATCGACAACGACTGCGACACGCGTATCGACGAGGACTGCTGACGTGCTCGCACGACTTCTCACGTCGGTGGCGCTCGTCGGCGCGCTGATCGCGATCCCCACCACGGACGCGGCCGCCCAAGGCGTGACGCTCGATCAGTACCGTGCGGCCGAGACGATGCGTGATGGCTTCGTGGTGACACGACCCGTCGGGCTCGGGCACCTCGGGGTGTCGGCGTCGCTCCACCTCGACTACGCGCTCGAGCCGCTGCGCGCGCCCTCGAGCGCGACGGGCGTGGCGTTGATCGATCACCAGCTCACGGGTCAGGTCGGCGGTGCGATCGGAGTCCTCGATGGCTTCGTGATCGCTTTGCGCGTGCCCGTCGTCCTCGTGATGAGCGGTCGTGATCAGGTCGCTGGCGATCCGTTCACGCGGGATCCGGGCGCGACGGGCGCGGGCCTGGGCGATCTCGCGCTCTCTCTCCGCGCCGTCCTGCTCGACGATCCCATCCTCGGCCTCGCGATCCAGACCGAGGCCACGATCCCCACGGCCGAGGTCGCGAACGCCGCACAGGATCTCGCAGGCGAGTCGGGCGTCTCGTTCACGCCCGAGCTCGTCGGCGAGCTGCGCTTGGACCCCGTGCACATCACGGGCAACGTCGGCGCACGGTTTCGCGAGCGCGCGCTCTACGCGGCGCTGCGTGTCGAGCACGAGCTCACCTGGGCGCTCGGTGTCGGTGTGGACGTCATCGAGGACGTGCTCGACCTCCGGCTGGAGGGCTTCGGCGCGACGCCGTTCCAGCGTTTCGGCAACGCGTCGAGCTCGCCCGTCGAGCTCTTGCTGGGCGCGCGCGTTCGGCCGATCCCCACGCTCTACGTCGGCCTCGCGGGTGGCCTCGGACTGGGCGATGCGTACGGAGCCCCCGTCTTTCGCGGCAGCTTCGTGATCGGCTTCACCGAGCTGGGTGCCGCGTCCTCGAGCGGCACCATGGCGGCAGACGCGACGGAGGAGCCGATCGAGACGGAGAACGAAGGCGCGGACGCGAGCGACCCCACGCCGAGCCACTCGACCGAGGACACAGCGACGCTCGACGCGGCCGCGAGCGACGCTGCGCCGGAGGTCGTGCCCGAGATCCACGCCGAGCCCCGCGTGCGCGCCGAGTACGGGCAGCTCGATCGCGACGGTGATCGCATCGTCGACGCCGAGGATCGTTGTGTGCTCGATCGCGAGGACTACGACGAGATTCAGGACGAAGACGGCTGTCCCGAGGAGAACGCCGACGAAGATCCGGTCGCAGACGTGAGCGACGTCTGCCCCCTCACGCCGGGGGTCGCGACGGACGACGCGACGACGACTGGCTGTCCCGAGCGCGCGTACATCGGCGAGCGCGGCGCGATCGTCATCCGCGATCGTGTCGAGTTCGCGACAGGCAGCGATCGCATCCTGCGCCAGAGCGAGGCCGTGCTGAACGACGTGCTCAGCATCCTCGTGAGCGCGACCGACGTGACCCGGGTGCGCATCGAAGGGCACACCGACGATCAAGGCACCGATCGCGCGAACATCCGCCTCTCTCGCGCGCGCGCTGCGAGCGTGCGTCGCTGGCTGGTGTCGCACGGCATCGCGACGGAGCGCCTGGAGGCCTGGGGCTGCGGCGAATTCCACGCGCTCGATCCCGCGCACACACGCGCGGCGCGACAGACCAACCGAAGGGTCGAGTTCTTCGTGGTCGCCCCGCGATCGAGCGATCTCACGCTGCGTGATCGCTGCGTGGAGGCGCCATGAAGACGCGCATCACCGTGGCCTTCGGGTGCCTGCTGTTCTCGCTCGTCGCCCCGCGCGTCAGCGCGCAGGAGCTCGAGGCCTACACCGTGCGCGAGGGCGAGACGTGCGCGACGATCGCGGAGCGCGTGTACGGAAGCCCACGCGCGTACGACCGCATCCACGCCCACAACCCAGACCTCGGACCGTTGCCGCACCACCTGCATGCGGGTCAGGTGCTCCAGCTGCCGATGCCGCGATCGCGTGGCGTCGACGCGACGGTGACCGACGCGCGCGGGAGCGTGCGACGACAAGCGCCGTCCCAGCCTGCGTGGGCTGGAGCGCGCGTGGGTGACGAGCTCGACAGCGGTGCGCGCGTGAGCACCGGAGAGCGATCGAGCGCGGAGCTCACGTTCCGATCGTCGGCGGTCGCGGCGATCCGCGCCGAGACCCTGGTGATCGTCCACGGCACGTCGGTCGAGCGCGTGCGCGAAGAAGGCACACGCGCGACGGTGCGCGAAGGCTCGGTGCTGAGTCGCCTGTCGAGCTTGTCGGGCGGTGCGCCGCTCGCGATCGAGACGCCGAGCGCCGAGGTGAGCGTGGGGCAAGGCGAGACCGCGGTCCGCGTCTCGCGCGAGGGACACACGGGCGTCTCCGCGCTCAGCGGCACCTCGGCTCACGTGCGCGGCACGAACGACACGAGCGTGATCGAGGTGCCCGTCGGCCAGGGCACGCATGTTCGTCGTGGACGTCCGCCGACGCCACCGCGTCCGCTCCCGGCGCCGCCGAGCTGGGTCTCGACGGAGCGTGCGTTCCTGGGCCTCGCGCCCACGCCCACCAGCCTCGGTGGCGGCACCGTGACGGGCACGTGGTCGGCCGTGACCGGCGCCGCGAGCTACCACGTGGAGATCGCTCGTCGTGAGGACGGTCGCGATCTCGTGTTCGGCGCGAACGTGCCCAGCTCGGTCACGCGCTTCGAGGCGCACGGTCTTCCGCCTGGTCGCTACTTCGTGCGCATCGCGACGATCGACGCCGAGCTCCTCGAGGGGCGACCGGCGGACGCCGTCGCGCTCGACGTGATCGGCGTCGAGCTCGTGCCGCCCGGTGCGGTGGTGCCTAGCGCAACGGCGGACGACTCGCTCAGCGAGCTCGAGCTGTTCGATGGCCTCGCCGATCGTGCGATGACGCTGAGCAGCGCGCCGCCTCGCGAGCCCGTGCTCTTGGGCACGCGGGTGGTGGTGCCGAGCGGTGTGGTCTGCGCGCACGGGGCCAGCGAGCCGAGCGCCGAGCTCGTGCTCGCGAGCGCGGGCGACGGATACCTCACGTGTGTGCGGGAGGGCGTCAACGTCGTCGGCTTCGATCTGCGGGTCGTGGCGATGCGCGCACGCGTGCTCGATCGCGCGGGCGCGGCGATCACGCGTCTCCGACGCGAGATGCCCACCGACGTCATGATCGAGATCGACGCGCCGTCGCTCGATCGCGGCGCGCTCGCGCTGCGCGCGACCGGTGGCGAGGCGACCCCACCGACGTTCGACGCCGACGGTCGCCTCTTCACGACGCTGACGCCCACCCTCGAGGTCGCCGGTCCTCTCACGCTGGTCGTGGGGAACGGCCAGCCCGACTCCGTGCTCGCGAGCGTGGAGATCGCTGTCGACGATCCGCCGCCGCCCGAGCCCGTTGCACCGCCCGAGGCGACGGAGTCGCCGCGCCTGCTCGCGCTCCACGAGGGCCTCGGCGCGCAGGTGATGCCGAGCTGGGTGGGCCTCCGCGACGACCAGCGCACCGGCATCGGCGGCGTGCTCGGCGCGATGGTCGCGAGCGCGCGACTGGGAGAGGCCTCGCCCCGCGTGCGCTTGATCGGCGGCGCGACGGCGGGCCTCTTCGACGACTACCTCCGCATCAGCGCGGTCGCTCCGCTCGACGTGATCGGTCAGTCGTCCCGCGACGCGGACCGGGGCGCGCGCGATCTCTACGTGTCGCTCGGATCGCGCCTGCTCGCGGCGTCTCCTACGCAGGGTGCGGGCATCGCGATCGAGCTCGGGACGTGGGCGCCGACAGCGGGCGCGAGCGGTCTCGACCGCGGTCGATTGATGTTCGCCGTCGATGGCTCGCTGCGCTTCGCCGAGCGCTTCGTCTTGCGGACCCGGCAGGCCGGGATCTTCGATCTCGTCGCCAATGGCAGCTTGCTGTGGGCGAGCGCGTACGGCCTCGATGTCGGCATCGCGGGTCCTCTCTCGCTCGGCGTCGAGGGCACGATGACGATGGGGACGGAGGGTGGCACCGAGTGGTATGCGGGCGGCGTCGGCTTGGGCATGGGCCTCGACTTCCATCCTGTCGTGCTCTCGCTCGCGGGACGCGTCGGCTTCGGTGACGACCTCTGGCCCCAGGGCACCGTGGCGCTGAATGTGCGCGCGTCGTTCGATCCCTGAAAGTGCTCAGAGAGGAATTTGAAGGGAAAACGGGGGTCGCGGCGCGGCGAGCGAATCGCCGCTTCCGGAGCCCAGGGCACCCGCCCCCGATGCCGTCTTCCCCATCCACGCGCGCCCAAACGCGTGCATCCCGCTCGACCTGTCGGTCGGCGGGCACACGTGTGCCGTCGGGCAGCCGACGGCGGGCGACACGCGATCGAGTCGATCGCTACGTCTCGACGAACGCGTACATGATCCTCGGTGGATAGGTCCCCGCCGGAAAAGCCGGCAGCGTGCCGGACTCGCGGAACGCGAGAGAGGCAGTCCGATAGACAGGCAACATCGTGCGGTACGCTTCCTCGAATCGCTTGACCTGCTCGAGGGTGCCAGAGGCACGCTTCCGCTTCAGTCGCTTCGGCTTCGGGTTCTTCGGGCGTGAGCGCGGATCACGCTCCGCGATGTCGCGCTCCGGAGGAATCGCACGGCCGACGCGCTTTCGCTCCGCTGCGGCCCTGCGCTCTTCTTCGCGCATGGCAGCGATCACACCGCGCGTCTTGGCACGTCGCTCACTCGCGCTCAGGCCGTTCCAGCTCGGGGGACGCGAGACCTCCACGTTCACCGTCTTCCAGTAGAGGCCTCGCAGCGATTCCATGGCCCCTGCGCGTCGCCAACCGCGCTCGTCGAAGTAGGTGTGAGAGAGCGAGTCGCGGTCCTCCGCATAAGCTCTCCAGCTCGAGACCCCTGGATAAGCCTCCGCCTTCTCGACGACGTGCGCTCGAACGGGGTTTGCGTGGAAGTAGTGCACAGCGGCGTCGGCTGCGTCGTCGTCCAACACAGCGTCATCGTCGTAGCGCTCCATCCACAGCGCACCACGTCTCCCGAGGAGCCGGTTGAGCGCCTTCGCGAGCCCGCCCTTGAAGTCGCGCATGATGTCGGGCAGTCGGTCCTCTCGGAGCGCGACGAGGACGTGGAAGTGATTGCCCATGAATACGAAGGCCACCAGCTTCACGTCGTAGAGCTCGAGCATCTTCGCGAGGAAGAGGAAGACGAGCGTGACCACCTCGGGTGTCGGGGCGAGGAGGAACTGATCGTCGACGCACTTCGAGCCCAGCTTCCAGAGGCGCACGCTCGGCGGGTGATAACGAGGCTTGCTCATGACGGGCACCCGACTGCACGCCCCGCACCGGCCCTCACTGCCCCGAACGTCGAGGAATTCGCACGAGATCTGGCGGGATGGCGGCGCCCTGGCGGCGTACTCCGCCAGGCCTGCACGCGAAGGCCGTGCGGCCCGAGTGCCCGCGTGCGCGCGTCACGCGAGCTCGGTCGCGCGCGTCGTGCTCAGGCTCGCTTGTGCGCGCCTTTCAGGCTCGCTTGCGCGCGGCCTTCTTGATCGCGCGCTCGAGCTTGCTCACCAGCTGGTCGACGCGGACGGGACGCGACACGACGTCGGCCACGCCGAGCCCGACCATGCGCGCCACGTGATCGAGGTCCTCCGCGGGCCCATCGGTCAGCACCGGTTTCCCGAGCGCGACGAGGTGCGAGAGCACCACGTCACCCTGCTCGGGCGCGAAGATCGCGAGCGCCTCCGCGGCCACCGGCGGCTGCCGCACGATGACCGGTGAGAGGCCGTTCGCGCGCAGGCCCATCGCGACCTCCTCGGAGATCGCGCCGACCACCGCGAGGAGACGCATCGGTCGCGTGTCGCGGTAGGTCATGCCCGCGCCGTCGTCGTGACGGTCGGGCGAGGGCACGTCCACCGTGGGCACCATCCGCGCGGCGCGGCCCTCGAGCACCTGCGCCGTCCGCGCGCGTGCACCTCCGCCGCCTTGGATCGCGCTGAGCGCCTCCATCACCTCGCGCGCGGGAGGTCGCTGCTCGGGCGTCTTCGCGAGCGTCGCGAGGATCAGGTCCTCGAGCGCGCGCGGGATCGCGAGGCCAGCGCGTCGCTCGCTCGGCCGCTGCGGCGGCTCGAACGAGTGCTTCACGAGCAACTGGAGCGAGTTGCCGTCGAAGGGCGGCGCGCCCGTGACCATCTCGTACATCAAGCAGCCGAGCGCATACACGTCGGTCGCGACGCCCACGTTCTTTCCCGAGCACTGCTCGGGCGACATGTAGACCGGCGTGCCCGCGATCACGCCCTCCATCGTCAGCCGCTTCGCATCCTCACGCTCCTCGATGTAGCCGAGGCCGAAGTCCACGATCACGACGCGATCGGAGCCGTCGAGGTTCCGCTCGAGGAAGACGTTCTCGGGCTTGAGATCACGATGCACGAGGCCGAGCGTGTGCGTCGCGACGAGCACGTCGGCCATCTGCCGACCGATGTCGATCGCACGTGTGACCGGCGTGAGGGGATTGCCGTCGAGCGCGTGGCGCAGCACCGATCCGACGAGCCGCTCCATGACGAGGAAGAACCGACCGTCGTCGTCGCGACCGAAGTCGAAGATCTTCACCACGCCGGGGTGATGGAGCGCCGCCGTCACGCGCGCCTCGCGCTGGAACCGCGCGACGGCCTCTCCTTTCCGGTCGTTCGCGGGCAGCATGATCTTCACCGCCACGGGGCGCTGGAGATCGATCTGGAGCGCCTCGTACACAGCGCCCATCCCGCCTTCGCCGAGGATGGAGACGAGGCGATAGCGACCCGCGAGCACGTCGCCGATCGCCGGCATGCCCGGCAGGGTCACGCGCGCACCTCCCAGAGGCGCACGGGCGTCTTCCATCCCACGAGCTGGTGCTCACCCGCGTCGGCCATCTCGAACACGTCGCTCGCGGCGGCATGGACAGCGTCGGTCACCAGCACCTGACCGGGCCGCGCGATCGCCTCGAGGCGCGCCGCGAGGTTCACGGTGTTGCCGATCGCCGTGTACTCCATGCGCTTCTCGGATCCGATGTTGCCGACCACGGCCTCGCCCGTGTGCACGCCGATCGCGAGCTGCAGCGTCACGCCGTACTTCGATCGCCAGCGCTCGTTGCCCTGCTCGAGCCACGCGTGCATGTCCTCCGCGGTCTCGAGCGCGCGGCGCACGTGATCGGCCTGATCGCCCGGTGCGTTCCAGAACGCCATCACGCAGTCGCCGATGAACTTGTCGACAGTGCCGTCGTGCTTGAACACGATCTGCGTGAGGATCGTGAAGAGCTCGTTCAGCATCGCGACCGTCGCCTCGGGGGGAAGGCGATCGGCGAGCGGCGTGAAGCCGACGACGTCCGCGAACAGCACGGTGATCTGACGCTTGGTGCCGCCGAGCTTCATGTCGGCCTCGCGCCGCACGATGCGCTCGACGAGCTGCTCGGGCACGTAGCGACCGAGGTCGGTGCGCACAGCGACCTCGTGCTTGATGCGGGCCTCGCTCTCCTCGAGATCGATCGACGCGGTGTTGAGCGCGTGACCGAGCACGGCGAGCTCGTCTCGGGTGCCGACCTTCACGCGCGCCTCGAAGCGACGGTGCGCGAGCGCATCGGCGTGCGCGCGCAGCGCGGCGATGGGCTTGGTGATGGAGCGCGCGAGCAAGAGACCGAGGAGGAGCGCGATCACGATCGCGCCCACGACCGTGGCGAGGATCGCCTGCCGCATGCGCTCGAGCGATGCGTACGCGACCGACTGTGGGATCTGCGCGACCAGCGCCCAAGGCCGCGCCTCCATCCCCGCGAGCGTGCCCAGCATCGGCGTCCCGTCGCTCGCGCCGTACTCGCCCGACTGGCTGAGCGCGGGGCCGATCATCTCGGGCGTGACGCTCGCGAGGATGCCGTCGTGACGCTCCTCGCGCGCGACAGCACGCGCAGCGTTGGGATGCGCCACGAGCCGCAGCTGCGAGTCGACGACGAACACAGCATCGTCCGAGCCCGCGAAGTGCTCACGCGCGAGGCGCTCCACGCGCGACTGCACGGCGCCGAGCGCGATCGACGACGCGACGAACCCCGTGGTCGCGTCGTTCACGCGCACGCGCACCACGACGAGCACGCGAAGGCCTGCTTCGCTCGGCGCGATCTCTCCCGTGGCCACGTGCAGGCGCTCGACGTTCGCGCGCAGCGCGGGCGAGAGCGTCTCGGGCACGCTCACGCCGCGCACGGCCTCTTCTTCGAGGACCGCGACGCGCGCACCGGTCGCGTCGAAGAGCGCGACGTGATCGAGGGAGGTGCGGCCTTCGATCTCGGACTGGATCACGCGAAGGCGCGTGTCGTCGTCGAGGCTCGCGTCGGCGAAGAGGCGCGACACGGCGCCGAGATCGTCCTCGGCGCGCACGAGCTCGCCGTCGATGGTGCGCGCGAGATCGTCGAGGGCGAGGATCTGCGCGTCGCGATGCAGCTCCTCGACGGCTGCGCGGTTCACGTCGACGAGGAGGAAGCCCACGACGCCGAGCGGCACCACGGCCAGCACACACGCGAGCAGCGCGAGCTTGAGGAGCAGCGGCGCGCGAACCTTCGGCGCAGGCGGATGCGGCGTGTCGGCCATGTCCGCCCGAGTCTACCAACGAGGACGCGACCACTGGGCGTGTGGTTCGCGTCGTCGTGTATCGTGGTCGCCATGACTTCGAAGCCTTCCTTGACGCCAACACCTGTCGGACCTGCGCTCGTGAAGCGAATCGTTCCGGTGGTGGCGGCGGCGAGCATGATCACCGGCTGTCTCGGCGATCCCGGTGATCCCGGAAACGACGCGGCGTTCGTCGTGTTCGACGCAGGCCGCTCCCCTCGCGATGCCTACCTCGAGGTGCGCGACGCCGGCATCGCTGCACCGCCCACCGACGCGGCGTTCCGGGTGTCGGAGGACGATGCCGCGGTCGCCGACGACGCGGGATCGGTCGACGCGGGAGCCGTCAGCGGCGATGACGCAGACTGAGGCTTCGCGGTTCGACGTCTCGCCCGCGTGGCGGATGTGGATCGCGGACAACGTCGCGCGGGGTGCAGACGATGCCGCGATTCTCGAGAGGCTGATCGACGAAGGCGTCGAGGCTTCACTCGCGGAACGTGCGCTCCGATCCGTGCGGGCTCGTCCGCGGGTCCTTCGAGGCGTCGGTCGTGCATGGGCAGATCTCTCTGCGTGGACGCCCGATGCGCTGCGCGCGAGCCACGGCACGGACCTGATCGAGGTGACGATCGATCGCAACCGGGATCCCAACTACCGCGAGACGTTCGTGCGCAAGACGCGGATCATGCCCATGGCGGAGCTGTGCGAGGCGATGAAGACGCAGCGCACGGCCGACCTCTACGTCGTCGCGCAGAGCCACGCGCTCGAGCGAACGGGGCTCGGTGCGCTGCTCGCGCGCACGATGCACGTGCCAGCGGAGATCGCGCGCACTGGGCCGTTCACGTCGTCGTTGTGGATCGGACCCGCCGGTAGCGAGACGGTGTTCCACCACGACGTGATGGATCTGATCGCCGTGCAGCTCCACGGTCGCAAGCGATGGCGCACGATCGCACCCACCGATCGCGCGTGGCTCGACGCGCTCGCGGGCTCGCTCCACGTGCCCTACACGATGCGCGATCCTGCGACCGAGGGACTGACGGACGTGTCGATCGAAGAGCACGTGATCGAGGAGGGTGACGCGATCGTCGTGCCTGCGAGCACGTGGCATCACGTCGTCGCGGAGACGGCGTCCGTCACGCTCTCGCTCACCGAGATCGTCGATCTCGACGCGCTGATCGGGCGCTGAGCCTCAAGGGCCGTCGCAGCTCACGACGACGGCCGCGCACGCGCTCGACTCGCATCGGCCGCTGACGCACTCGGCGTGCTCGGCGCACGGAGCGCTGGCGGGCTGAGGGAGTCGGCAGCGTCCCTCGAAGCAGTGCGCTCCACGCGCACAGCCTTCCTCGATGCCGGCGCACTCTGCGCCGATCGCGAGCGGGTCGGCGCAGCCGCCTTCCACGCAGACGCGCGTTCCTTCGCACTCGTCCGAGTCGGTGCATGCGCCGCCGAGCGCGCGCGTGCCGACGAACACCGCGTCGCACAGTGCGCGGGTCTCGGAGTCCGTGGTGCGCCATGTCGCGAAGTCGGCGCAGGCGAGGGCTTCGATCGCGTCGAGGCACTGGCCCGCGGCGGCGGTGTCGTAGCGCTGCTCGCCCGCCGTCGCGTCCGAGATCGAGCGGCGCGCGACGGCTGCGAGGCTCGCTTCGCACGACGCCTGATCGGTGATGCCGTCGAACATCGAGTCGATCTCGCTCGCGTCGCAGCAAGCGAGCAGGCGCTCGCAGAGCACCTCGGCGTAGGCCTCGGGGTACACGTCGAGGCGCACGCCGGACGCGGCGTTCGGACAGCCCGCCACAGCAAGAGCCACGGGTAGCCAGACGCTGTTAGCGAAGGTCGATCGAGGGGTGGGCATGACGACACCGCAAGATCCGACGGCCGACGATCGGAATTCCTGACCACTCCACGTTCTCTATCGCGTGGACGTACTCTCCGGAAACGTCGTCGAACTTGCTCAAGACCATTGGGACCCGGCCTCCGCTCAAGGTCACCAGGGTCCGGATCTCGACGACGAGAGCCGCGTGGGTCGGCCCATCATCCGCGTCGTAGACGACGACATCGCCGATCTGCTCGGCACCTGGGTCGACTGGGGCGTAGCCGTCATCCTTGATCACCAGTTCGACATCGGATGACCGCTCGATCGCCGCTCGCCTTAGGGCGAACACCAGCCCGAAGCAGTTGTAGCCGGCGATAGGGTTTCGACGCTTCTCGTAGCGCTCCACGAACGCGCGTTCCCTGTTGAGGCGTCTGCGATCTAGCGCCAGTACGGGCGCGGTCGTGTAGTTCGCGATGAGCGTACCCTCGTGGGTTGCGAGCGCGATCGACCGTTCCGGTGTGCGACCAGGCGCAATGACGGGCAGGTGCGACATTCCAACTAGAGGACTCGCTGTGCGAGCCGTCGCAAGCTGCCAAACTCCGCGCCCTCAATGCTGAGGCACACCGCACGGTACCTCGCGATCAGGTCGTCGCGCCCAGATAGACGAACCGCAACGACGAAGGCCAGCAGCGAGTCCAAACGATCCGAGAGTGCCCCGGGCGTCCCACTGTCAAAGCTGTTGCGGAACCACCGATCGAGTTCGCCCGTTTCTGTTTCCACCCGGAGCGCATCCGCAAGCGAGACGACTAACTCATCGGACCGGAGAAGCTGCTCCTCCGCTCCGCTTCGCATCATCAGGATGCGACTCTCAAACGCCGCAGACTGAAGGTCGCCGAGTAGCTTCATGGTCCGGGGATCGAGTTGTTGGCGAAGATGTCGGAACGCGACCAGTGGACCGACGACGCGTTCCTCCGTGACCACGTACGATGTGGCACGACCCTGCTTGGACGGAACGCGCCACTTGGAGAGGCGGTCGCGGCGCTCGATCCATGCTGTGTTCATTCCGTCTCCCCGAGGATCGCGACCTCACGCGTCGCGCACAGTTCGCGCAGGACGATGTCCTTGCGCAGGGCACGATCGACCGCATCGCGGAGCTGTGTCAAGTCTTCGCGGTCGAGCGCTAGGAAGAGTTCGGTGGGTTCAGAACGGGGACCGGACCCGAACACCAGCTTGAGTTCGTGGTTTACGACCATCCCAGCCACCGAGAGTGGCGACTCGGTGAAGACGGGGCGCAGTTCGGAGAGCAGTCGTACTTCCTGGAAACAGTGCGCGTGGTCGGTTGCGACATCGTCAACCTTTCCCGCGACCTGCAGTGCCGATACCCCTGCGGCGCGGCGCACAAGTTCTAGGCCCTGGTCGAGGTCGGCAGTGATGACCTCTTCCGCAAAGGCTCGGAGGAGGTCCTCACGCTTCCCTTCCTCCATAGATTGGACGGTCGAGGCGAGCCGCGTGAGGAGGAGCAGGACGCGTTTCAGTGGTGGCTTCCTCGTCCATTGCGACGCGAGCCGAGCCGCAAGCTGACGAGGAGTCGGCCCCGGATCCGTTGACTCGAGAGCCGCGAGCAGTGCCGGCAACTCTTCCGCGTTCGAGAACACCTCTCGCAGGTCGTCGCGTTCACCCTCAGGGATCGAAATTTTCATGACACCCCTCCGCCGTGTCGTTCTGCACGGGTCTTCACTTGTGCGCGGCGCGCGGCTTGTTCGCGGCGGAGTTGCCGATGTGCACGGCCTCGCCGATCGCGTGCTTGAAGCTCTCCATCATCGCCTCCGACAGGGTCGGGTGCGGGTGGATGGTGAGGCCCACGTCCTCCGCGTAGCCGCACATCTCGATCGCGAGCGTCGCCTCGCCGATCAGATCCGAGGCCTCGGGACCGACGATGCCGACGCCCAGGATCTCGTGCGTCTCGGCGTCGACGATCGACTTGATGAAGCCGTCGGTCGAGCTCACGGCCATCGCGCGCCCCGACACCGAGAACGGGAACTTGCCGATCTGCACCTTCTTGCCTGCGGCGGCCGCATCCTTCTCCGACATGCCGACGGTCGCGATCTCGGGCTCGGTGAAGATCGCAGCGGGCATCGCGCGCCAGTCGCGCGCGGCCTTGTGGCCCGCGATCACCTCGGCTGCGATCTCGCCTTCCTTGCTCGCCTTGTGCGCGAGGTAGCCGCCGCCGATCACGTCGCCGATCGCGTAGACGCCCTTCACGTTCGTCTGGAACTGATCGTCGACGACGATGTGGCCGCGTGGATCGAGCTTCACGCCGAGCGCCTCGAGCCCGATGTCCTTCGAGTTCGGCTTGAATCCGATCGAGACGAGCACGCGCTCCGCCATGATCTCGCGCGTCTTGCCGTCCGGTCCCTCGACCACGACCTTCGCCTGGTTGCCCACGCGCTCGACCTTCTGCGCCTTGTGCTTGAGCAGCACCTCGCCGCCAGCCTTCGTGAACGTCTTCTCGACGACTTTCACGAGATCGAGATCGGTCGTGCCGAGCAGCTGATCGAGGAGCTCGACGACGATGATCTTCATCCCGAGCTTCTGGTAGACCATCCCCAGCTCCATCCCGATCACGCCGCCGCCGATGACGACCATCGTGCCCTTGGCCTCCGTGAGCGAGACAGCCTCCTTCGCGGTGATGATCACCTCGCGGTCGACGGGGATCGTCGGGAGCTTGATGACCTCGGCGCCCGTCGCGACGATGACGCCCTTGGTCGCGTCGAACGATTCCTTCGTGCCGTCGGCCTTGGCGACCTCGACCGTGCGGTTCGAGGTGAGCTTCGCGGTGCCCTTGACGATCTCGCCGCCCGCGCCCTTGACGAGCTGCGCGACGCCGCCGGTGAGCTTCTTGACGATGCCGCCCTTCCACTCCTGCATCTTCACGAGGTCGACGGACACGCCGCTCACCGTGATGCCCATCGCCGAGGCCTTGTGCGCCTTCTCGACGAAGCCCGACGCTGCGATGAGCGCCTTGCTCGGAATGCAGCCCCAGTTGAGGCACACGCCGCCGACGTCCTCCTTCTCGACGCAGAGCGTCTTGAGGCCGAGCTGCCCAGCGCGGATCGCAGCGACATAGCCGCCAGGTCCGCTGCCGATCACGATCACGTCGTAGGTCTTGTTCGCCATGGGTGTCCTTCGATCCTTCAGTGCCCGGCGCCGTGCGTCGGTGCGGGTGCGAGCGCGAGGAGCTCTTCTTGCTGCTCGCGGAGGTGCCAGGGGAGGGGCTGGTTCGGCGTGTAGATGTCTTCGAAGAGCGAAGCGCGCGACGGGTTCGGCAGCTCTTCGATCGCGGCGATCGCGGCGTCGAACTCCTGCTCGAGCCGGGATTCGATCTCCGCCTTCTTCGCGTCGTCGAGGATCTCGGCGCGCGACAGGTAGCGCTCGAAGCGTGCGATCGGATCCCGCTTCGCCCACATCGCGACCTCGTCGTTCGAGCGGTAGCGCGTGGGGTCGTCGCTCGAGCTGTGCGGGCCCATGCGGTAGGTGAGGCACTCGACGAACGTCGGGCCCTCGCCGCGTCGCGCGCGATCGACGGCCTCCTTGATCGCGCGGTGCGTCGCGAGCACGTCGTTGCCGTCCACACGCTGGCCGCGGATGCCATACGCGTGCGCCTTCACCGCGAGCGTCTTGCTCGCCGACTGCTTCGCGGTGGGCACGCTGATCGACCAGTGGTTGTTCTGGCAGATGATGACGACGGGCGGCTTCTCGATCGCGGCGAACGTCATCGCCGCGTGGAAGTCGGGCTGGCTCGTGGCGCCGTCACCGAGGAAGCCAACGCACACGACGTCGTCCTTGCGACGCTTGGCGGCCATCGCGGCGCCCACGGCCTGCGGCACCTGCGGTCCGATGCACGAGCTCCAGCCCACCTGGTTCACCGATCGACCGGCCTGGTGCGAGGGCATCTGACGGCCCTTCTGAATGTCGGCGCTGTTGCCGTACACCTGCGCCAGCCACGTCGAGAGCGGAAAGCCGCGGCACAGCATGATCGAGCTCTCGCGGAGCGCGGGGAACACCCAGTCACGCGCCTCGAGCGCGAACGCCGTCGCGATCGGCGTGGCCTCTTGGCCCGTGATGGTGCCGAAGAAGCCGACCTTTCCTTGTCGCTGCTTGGCGAGCATGCGCTCGTCGATGCGGCGGATGCGGAGCATCTGCTCGTACATCGCGAGCAGCTGAGGCGACTCGAGGAACGGATCACGCTCCGGATCGGCCGAGCCATCCTCACGGAGGACCTGGAACAGACCGAGCGTCGGATCATCGTCGGCGAGCGTCATCGGGCGCGCATCCTACCTGCGACGCTCCCCGCATCAACTGCGCTGTGCGCTTGCTTCAATCGGCGGCGAGCACGCGCATCGCGGAGGGGTGGCCCGTGACGACCTCGAGGCGCGCAGGATCGATCGCGAAGCGCTCGTGCGCGGAGTCGGACAGGCCCTGCGTGAGGCGCGATGGCCGCGACTCCACACGGACCCGAGAGCGTGGAAAGACGCCTGCGAGGAACGCGAGGCGCTCGAGGGCGACCTCGGGAGACGCTGCCAGCGGAGCGGACGCCAGCACGCGTACGTCGGTGGGCGCACGGAAGGGCACGGGCGGCGTCGAAGCAGGCGGCGTGCGACGCACGAGCGTCGCGATCGTCCCGGTGGCGATCGGCGACGTCTCGGGCACCGGGCCATCGATGAGGCCCAGCGCTCGGTGAAGCGCCCAGGTGCGACGGAAGAGCGACTCGATCGTGATCGCCGTGGGGCCCGCGAGCCCTGCGAGCTCGGCCTGCGCCGACAGCGGCACCATCTCGATCTGCGCAAGGCGACGCAGCACCTCGATGAGCGGCGGTGCGCCTTCGATCGCCGCGATGGTGCGCGCGCTGGCGGGCACGTCGCGCGAGAGGAGCGTGAGCGCAGCGAGCCACGCCTCCGACCATGCGACGAGGACGGGCTGGTGATCGCGCACGAACGCGCGAGGCGCGAGGACCACCCAGGGCGAGAGGCGGGACGCGTCCGCCGTCGAGATCCAGGGAACGCGCCCGCTCGAGCGCAGGGTGGACTCGGGCGACTCGCGCTCGATCGCTGCGAACGAAGGGCCGGGCTCCTCGGGCTGGGCGAAGCGCATGCGCTGGGGATCGGCGCCTAGCTCCGACAAGAGGAGCGCGAGCGTCAGCGTCTCGGCGGCCGACGCCGGGCTTGCGATCGTGACGTCTGTCGGGACGTGATCTGCGGCGCGCAGGCTCGGTGAGGCAACGAACGCCTGCGAGCCGCGCGACCACGCGGCCACGAAGAACGCCTCCGTCTCGAGCGCCGCGAGATGCTCGTAGCTCGCGACCCACGTCGAGAGCGGGACGATCGCGAGATCGGCGCCGCCCTCTTCTGCGCCGCCGCGCGCGAGCGCTTCTTCGATCTCGGCCGCGGTGTGCGCGACGCGCAGCTCTTGGCGCAGGCCCACACGCTCGAGCCCACCACCTTGGTCTGCGAGGAGGATCGGCGTGGCGGCCTCCCAGTGCGTCGCGATCACGCGCAGCGGTCGATCGAGGAGCACGCTCGGGCGCGCAGGCTCGACGACCTCCGGCGCAGGGTCCACGACGGGCTGAGGAACGGGGTCGGTCACCGGCTCATCCGTCGCCTCGGGCGCTGCGACGGGAACCGGATCCGCGATGGGCTCGGGCACGACGGGATCGGCGACAGGTGTCGGCTCGACCGTCTCTGCGGCGGTCACCGTGTCCGTCGGCGTGTCGGTGTCGGTCTGCGCTTCGACGTCGGTCTCGTCGTCGGCGTCCGTCGTGGACTCGGCGTCAGCCACGATCTCTGGCTGCGTGTGCCCGCCGATCCGTCGATGCACCACGAAGCCGACGAGGCTCACGAACAGCGCGACGAGGAGCACCGAGACGGCGATGCGTCGCATCACTCACCTCCGTCGCTGACGCCGGCGTCTTGCACACCCGCATCGTTCACAGACTCCGTGCTCGCCTCGCGCGGCGCCTCGCTCGGCACACCCGTCACGAAGTCCGCGATCGTCACGACGATGCCAGGGCCCGCGGCACGCTCGGCGTAGTCGACGAGCGGATCGTGGAGGAGGAACGCGAGCGGGCCCATCACGAGCGCCGCGCCGCCGAGCCACACCAGAGAGAGCGCGTCCGTGGCGATGCCGCCGCCTTTGCGCGGATCATCGGCGGGGAGGAGTCGATCGGCGAGCAACAGGGTCGGGAGGATCGTGATCGCGGAGGCCACACCGAGCGCGATGCCCGTGCTCTCGATCCCCATCGCCAACCAGGCCGCGATCGCGATCGTGAGGATCGGCAGGCCGATCAGCATCGCGGCGATGCGCAGCGCGAGGTGCGCTGCGCTCTCCTTGGAGGTCGCCGGCTCGGAGCTCGTGGGCCGTGAGGCGGTACGTGGGGAAGGGCGCTCGGGCATCACGAGTCCGACGGAGGATCTGCTGGCGTGGGGGCGTACCATGGCGGGGCGGTTCGAGGAACGAGCCGTCCACCCGCGTCATTTCGGGCTCGCGCCCGATCGGTCCTGCCTGCTCTCGTGCGGAGGTCCCAAGGTTCGATGCCTCTCGAGGTCCAAGGCGCGATGTCGGGCGCGGTCCCCTCGCTGACGAGTCGTGGTGTTCCCATGCCCGTGGCGCTGTCCGTCTGGGCCGGCGGCGCGCTCGCGGTCGGTCTCTCGCTGCTCGTCTTGGCGTCGGATCGCGACGTTCGAGCCGACGCGCCCACCGTGCCGCCCACCGTGCTCGACCCCTCGCACACGGCAGCACCGCTGCTGCGCGCGGGACGCCTGCCCGACGGCCGCGACGAGGCCGGCACGCTCAGCCTCGGCAGCGAGCGCGTGCGCGCCAGCCTCCCGATGCGGCACGAGCCGTCTCTCTACGGCTGGGGAACGCTGCGCCTCGACGCCGAGCCGCTCGAGGACGAGGTGACGGTCCGCACGATCGTCGATGCGCCGATGCAGGAGCGTCGATGGACCTCGCAGTGCGAGGTGCGGCTCGACATCGATGGGCTCGAGGTCCGCGCGCAGGCCACGCCCGTGGGCACGCGGCTCAAGAGCGGCGTGTACTACGACGCCGTTCGCTTCGAGATCGGCATCGACACCGTGCGTCGGCTGGCGCGTGCCGACCGGGTCGAGGGGACCGTGTGCGGCGATCCGCTGACGTTGCCCCCCGTGCAGCGCGCGACCCTCGAGTCCTTCGTCGAGGGCTTCGACGATCTCGCGCTGCCGGTGATGCCGCCGATCGAGACCGAGCTCGAGATCATGCCGACCGATCCCGACGAAGTGCTCGACGACCCCGACGCCTACCTCGAGCCTGCGTGATCGCCCGACGGCTGCGCGTCGCGTGCGATCTGGATGCCGACGGGGATCAACGCGAGGACGACGAAGGCGAAGAAGAGCCCGAGCGCGCGACGATACTTCTTCACGGTGTCGAGGTAGCGACGGATCATGGATGCCTCCACCTCGGGCTTCGCATCCCGTGTGCCTCGCGAATCCCCTTGTTTTGTCGGCGAACTGCGCGATCGGTCGTGAGGCGTCCCGCCCCGCCGTGGCGCGAGCGCACGCACGCGGTAACAAGGCCGGCGTGTCGCTCCCGCGCCGGCTCGTCGTGTCCCTCGTCGCGATGCTCTCGCTCGCGGCGTGTGGCTCCCGCGCGGTCGACGCGACGCCGACGGGCGCTGTGCGCGCGTTCGTGGAGGCGATGCAGCGCGACGACGATCCGCACGCCCGCGAGGAGGCCTACCGCCTGATGTGCCCCGCCGCCCAGATCGCGCTCGCCGAGCGCGCGCGGGGATCGGCCGCGCTCGGAGGCCGCACGTTCGAGCCGTGGGAGATGATCGCGGAGGACCGCTCGCTCGTCCTCCACGCGCCCCGTCGCTCGGGCGCGTACCGCGAGCGTGTGATCGAGGGCGAGCCCGCGCGTCGCTACGTCGACGTGATCGACGACGGCGGTCAGGCGCGGCCCATCGAGGTCTCGCTCGTCGAAGGCAGCTGGTGCGTCGAGCTCGTCGTGCCCGAGCCCGAGTCGGGCTGATCGCGTCAGTCGCAGCCTCGCCAGGCCGACCCTCGGGCTCGCGAGGGCGAGTGTCTCCGCTATCCTCGGGAGGCGCGACGATGGACGATCGAAGGTTCGAGCGGCTGGAAGGGATCATGGAGCGGGGCTTCGCCGCGCTGGCCGATCTGCAGCGCGAGACGATCGCGCGCCTCGACCAGGTGAACGCGCGCCTCGACGAGGCGAACACGCGCCTCGATCAGGTGAACGCGCGCCCCGGCTCGGACGGCACCCACGGGATCGTCCCCCGCCCCGTGCATCCGCCTTGGAGCGCGCCGGCCCAGATCGCTTCGCTCCTCCGGGAGCACCGGCGGCACATGCGCGTGATCGCCCAGCGCTACGACCCCGCGATCCCCAAGAGATGACCGCTGCACGACCTGCGCGGACGGAGGATCCGCGATGGGGTGAACGACGGTTCATCGCGTGCGGCTCGCGTGCTACGCCTCGGGCCGAGGTGTGACGATGACCGAGGTCGTGATCGCAGAGGCAGTTCGTTCGGCCGTGGGCCGTGGCCACAAGGGCTCGCTCGCGCAGCGTCGTCCCGACGAGTTCGCGGGTGAGGTCATCGCGGGCCTCCTGAAGCGCGTTCCGCAGCTGAGCGCGGCCGATGTCGAGGACGTGATCCTCGGCTGCGCGATGCCCGAGGGCGAGCAGGGCCTCAACGTCGCGCGTGTGGTTGGCATGCTCGGCGGCCTTCCGGAGACGACGCCGGCGCAGACGATCAACCGCTTCTGCGCCAGTGGCCTGCAGGCGATCGCGCTCGCGGCGGGCGAGATCCTCACGGGCGCCGCGGACGTCGTGGTCGCCGGCGGTCTCGAGTCGATGAGCATGGTCCCGATGACGGGCAACAAGCTCTCGGCCTCGCCCGAGGCGATGGCCAAGATCGCGGCCGTCTACACGCCGATGGGCATCACGGCGGAGAACGTCGCCAAGCGCTTCAACGTGTCGCGCACCGAGCAGGACGAGTTCGCGCTCTTCTCGCAGCAGAAGGCGTCGGCGGCGATCAAGGAAGGCAAGTTCAAGGACGAGATCGTGACGGTGCACGGCGTCCGCTACGACGGCCAGAACCGCATCCTCTTCGACTTCGACACGGACGAGATGCCGCGCCCCGACACGACGCTCGAGGGCCTCGCGGCGCTGCGTCCGGTGTTCGCGAAGGACGGCTCGGTCACGGCGGGCAACAGCTCGCCGATCTCCGACGGCGCGGCCGCGTCGCTCGTGATGAGCAAGGCCAAGGCCGACGCGCTCGGCATCAAGCCGCTCGGCTACTTCCGCCACTTCGTGTCGGTCGGCGTCGACCCGTCGATCATGGGCATCGGCCCCGTGCCGGCGGTGCGCAAGCTGCTGCAGAAGACGGGCTTGAAGCTCGAGCAGATCGACGTCGTCGAGATGAACGAGGCCTTCGCGAGCCAGGCGAGCTACTGCAAGAAGGAGCTCGGCCTCACCGACAAGCAGCTCAACGTGAGCGGCGGCGCGATCGCCCTCGGTCACCCGCTCGGCTGCACCGGCGCCAAGCTCACGGCGACCGCGCTCTACGAGCTCAAGCGCCGCGGCGGCCGCTACGCGATCGTCACGATGTGCATCGGCGGCGGCATGGGCGCAGCGGGTCTCTTCGAGCGCGCGTGAGCGTCGCGCGCACGTGATCAGAACCGTGCGTGATCCGAACCGTTCGTGATCGAAGCAAGGGCCACGTGCGAGCGAGCGCTCCACGTGGCCTCTGCGTTTCGAAGGGGAGACCGAGGATGACGAAGCTAGCGCTGAGCGCCTCGACACCGAGTGAGATGGCCGAGTCGTTCTACGTGGATCTCCGCGGCGCCCTCATCGCTTGGTCGGTCCACACGATCGACTGGGCGCTCGTCGCTCGGGCCGTCGAGGCGGTCACCGCAACGTTGCTGGTGACGGTGGTCGCCGATCGCGAGAAGGGCGAGCTCGAGCGCACGGTCAACCTGCACCTTCCCGACGGGAGCGAGGTCGTCGTGATCTTCTGGGCCGAGGAGCTCGTCGAGTGGAATGCCCATCCCGGGGAGCTGATGCGCAACGAGCGGGCTGGGTGGCGACACTTTCTCGCGATGTGCGAGGCCACGGCCAAGGCGGCGGGGGTGCCGGGCACGATCGCCACGCTGACGAACGAGCGCGTGCTCGCCGTGTACTTCCCCGCGCTCGATCGCTGGCTCGCTTGCGAGCCCTTCACCTTCGACTGCGACACTGATCTCTGATCAGAGGGACAGACACGCGGAGCGGAGGCCCCCGCCCGCGTGACCCGTCCGCTGCGTTTCATCTCGACGGCTCGCCTGAAGGGCCGAGCACGTTCGTGATCCTCACGCTCACGTCCGGTTCCGGGTTCAGCTGGCGGGTGCGGTCTTCTCTTCGGCCCACGCCTCGCGGTGGCGGGCTTCGGGGAGGTGCGCGTCCCAGCACTCCATGCTGCAGAAGTAGAGCGCGGTGCGCTTGCGGTTGCAGGTGGAGACGTTGCACG
Source organism: Deltaproteobacteria bacterium (assembly GCA_017303575.1). Lineage (GTDB taxonomy): Bacteria > Myxococcota_A > Polyangia > Polyangiales > Sandaracinaceae > JAFLCL01. The sequence continues at coordinate 2,448 of JAFLCL010000039.1, read as the reverse complement.
CGTAGTAGAGCTGCCCGAAGGCGATCGACTTGCGGCACACGCTGCAGACCTTCCACGTGTCGGCCATCCAGTGAGTGAAGCACGAGAGCGGCGCGTGGCTCCACCGGTCGCTCGCGGAGGATCGGGCGCAGCGCGCGCCAAGACGCCCTCGGCCTCGCGTATCCTAGGCGTCGTGCCGCTCGCGCTCGATCGTCGTCGTCTGCTCTCGCGCCTCGCGATGGGCCTCGGTGTCGCGTCGTTCGGGATCGCCGCCGTCGCGCTCGCGCAAGACGTCATCCTGCACGAGCTCGTGCCGAACCTCGGCGCCGACGAGGGATCCACGCTCGTGTCGTCGCGCGGCGCCGAGCCTGCTGCGATCGTCTACGGGGGTGAGATCCTGCGCGCGCCCACCGATGGTCCGCTCGAGCGCGACGAGCGCGCGATGGAGGCGATGTCCGGCTCGAGCGGCGCGCAGGATCAGGGACTTCGCTCGCAGCAGTTCCATCCCGATCGCGTCACGGCGCTGCACGGGGCGGTCCCGTACTTCGAGGTCTTCACGCCCGCGATCACGCCCTACAAGCGGGTGACCTCGCTCGATGGGATCGCGATCGACGGCGATGGCGCGCCGTACCTCGTCGTGGCGCATCCGCTGCGTCAGCGACTGGAGGTCGAAGGGCCCGGCGCGCAGCCGCCCGATGGCCGCGAGCGTGATCGCTTCTGGGCCTCGGTGGTGCTCGACTTCTCCACGGGGCGCGAGGTCCCGCTGCCTTCGGTCTCGCCCGAGTCGCGCATCCTCTCGTTCCGCACCGAGCCCACCACGCCGATGCACGTCGAGCGCGACGGCGCGGGCAACTACGTCGCGGTGCTCGAGGGAGGCGCAGCGGCAGGCGAGGTGCGCGCCGTCTTCCTCACCGACGCGCCACGCACGTTCTTCGGCTTCGACGACGGACAGACGTTCGCCGAAGCGCGCGCGGACGCGCTGGGCGACGAGGTGATGCCGCTGCCTCCGAGCGTGCTGCGTGATGCGCGCGCGTTCGCAGGCGAGCTCGGCCTGTCGCGCGAGACGCCCTTCGGCGAGGCGCTGCGCGAGCTCGTGCGCCACTTCCGATCGTTCGTCGAGAGCGAGGAGCCACCGACGAACACGGGCAACGTCTACCTCGACCTCTCGCGCGGCATGCGCGGCGTGTGTCGTCATCGCGCGTATGCGTTCGTCATCACGGCGAGCGCGCTGGGCATCTCGTCGCGCTTCGTCAGCAACGAGGCGCACGCGTGGGTGGAGGTGCACCTGCCTTCGCACGGAGGGTGGCTGCGCGTGGACCTCGGTGGCTCGGCGGCGGGCCTGTCGCCGCGCAACACCGAGTCGGGCCCCACCTACCAGCCTCGCGTCGACGATCCGTTTCCGCGACCACCGGAGTACGAGCGCGCGCTCGCCGAGGCTCGCGGTACGAGCTTGCCGGGCGCGCCCGATGGCGAGGGCGGTGCGGCGGGCGGAGGAGGCGCGGGTGGGCCCGGAGGAACGACGGCCGACCCCAACGCTGCGCCCGGCGCAGACCCCAGCGTCGATCCCAACGCGCCGCCCGAGCCAGTCGATCCGGGCAGGCCGCTGACCATGCCCACGACCGCGCCGCGCGTCGCGCTCGCGCTCGTCGTCGATCACGCCTCGGAGGAGGTCTTCCGCGGTCAGTCGATCGAGGTGAGCGGCTCGGCCACGAGCGCCGAGGGGCGCGCGCCGGGCCTTCGTGTCGAGGTCCTCCTGCGCGCGTCGGATGGCGACGAGCGCTTGCTCGGTGTCACCGTCACCGACGTGAACGGCAACTTCCACGGCAGCTTCGGCGTGCCGCCCGACGCCGACATCGGAGAGCACGCGCTCGTGGTTCGCTCGCCCGGCGATGCGCACCTCGCGGCCGCGACCGCGGAGTGAGCGGCGTCAGCGGAAGGGGTCGATTCCCTCGACGAGCTCGTCGGCGTGTCGGCCCCGATCGACGAGCGATCGATCGCCCGCGCGCACCGACAGCCTCCGCGCGAGCAGGCGCGCCTGCACTGGCGCGTCCCACGGCGCGAGCGTCGCGGCGTGGTGCGTGAAGCCGAGGTTCACGTTGATCCCGGGCGAGAGCTCGTCCTGCGCGTACACGCCGATCTCCGAGCGCACCAGGTAGTTGGTGGGCAACACCACCGTGCCCACGCGGCCCGCGTGGTGATGCGACGCGAGGTAGGCATCGAACGCGGCGAGCGTGCCCGCGTCCTCGCACCGACGATCGCGCACGCGCCCTCCGTCGAGGACGATCGTGAGCGGCGCGCGACGCGTGATCAGCCGCTGCCCGCTCAGCGCCACCGCGCGATCGGCGACGAACACGCCGCGCACGTCGGCGGGGTGGAAGTACACGAAGCCAGCGGGCACGTTCTCGCTCGCGCCCGCGTCGGGTCGGCCCGCGCCGACGAGCGCCGGCAGCGCGGTGGCGAGGTGCACCT
>JAFLCL010000389.1 GCA_017303575.1 Deltaproteobacteria bacterium | reverse complement strand
TGCCATCGACATGCCGCGCGTCTTGGTCATCGAGGACGAGCCGGTCTTCGCGCGCCTCGCGACACGCTGCGCGCAGCTCGCGTTCGGCGGCGTCCCGGTCGATGTCGTGACCGTGGGCACCGGCCCCGAGGCGGTGGCGAGCGCCCGACGGCGCGTGCCGCAGCTCGTCCTCCTCGACTACGACCTGCCCGAGCTGAACGGCGTCGAGGTGCTGTCCCGCATCCGTGCGCTGTCCGGAGGCGAGGACACCGACGTGCTCGTGGTGAGCGCCGAGGCGGGTGCCGCCGAGCGGTGGCGCTTCGGCATCCTCGGCGTGCGCGAGTTCCTCGAGAAGCCCGTCGACATCGAGGCGCTGGTCACGCGGATCCGCGAGGTCGGCGGGCGACGAGGCCTCATCCAGCGCGACGACGTTGGGTGACCCTCGAGCGGACGCCGAGGACGCGGAGGAGCGCAGAGGACGCAAGACGCCGTCTCATGGGGGCGCCACGCGGCGGGGTTTGCGCAGCAAACCCCTGGAGCGGGAGTCGATGGAGGAGCGCAGCGACGACTGAGCCGGCGATCGGACACGCGCGCAGCTCACGAAGTGAGCGAGCACGGGAGAACCCGGGGGTCCGGGGGCTCGGCCCCCGAGCCGCGCCGAAGGCGCGAACGATAACGCAGCGCGTCGAACCCTAGTAAAACCGGCCCTTTGACCGAAATGTGACAGAGCACGCGCGAAGCCCCGCGCTATCCCCGCGGTTCGTTAGCGTCCGTCCGTTCTCTCTGGGCCCCCGCCCACCTGCTTCGAGCTGTAGTTCGACCCGAAGTCCGAGGAGCACCGTGACCGATCATTCCGTCGCCGACCGTCCTCGCGCGAAGCGCGCGTTCACGCCCATCGCCGTGGTGGGCGTCTCGGCTCTGTTCCCAGGCTCGCTCGACAAGACCGGCTTCTGGCGAGACATCCTCGCGGGCACCGATCTCCTGAAGGACATCCCCGAGTCGCACTGGCTGATCGACGACTACTACGACCCCGATCCGACCAAGCCCGACAAGACCTACGCGAAGCGGGGCGCGTTCCTGAGCGACGTCCCCTTCGACCCGATGGAGTGGGGCATCCCGCCGTCCATCGTCCCGCAGACCGACACCACGCAGCTGCTCGCGCTCATCGTGGCCAAGCAGGTGCTGGAGGACGCCTCGAAGGGACAGTTCGCCTCGATGGATCGCAGCCGCACGAGCTGCATCCTCGGCGTCACGTCGGGCCAGGAGCTCATGGGCTCGATGGTCGCGCGCCTGCAGCGCCCCGTGTGGGTCAAGGCGCTGCGCGAGAGCGGCATGGTCGAGAGCGAGGTGCAGGCAGTCTGCGATCGCATCTCGCAGAGCTACACGAAGTGGGAAGAGGCCGCGTTCCCGGGCTTGCTCGGCAACGTCGTCGCGGGACGCATCGCGAACCGGCTCGACATCGGCGGCACCAACTGCGTGACCGACGCGGCGTGCGCGTCGACCTTCAGCGCGCTCTCGATGGCGGTGAACGAGCTCGCGCTCGGCCAGTCGGATCTCGTGATCGCAGGTGGCTGCGACACGATGAACGACATCTTCATGTACATGTGCTTCTCGAAGACGCCGGCGCTGAGCCCCTCGGGAGACTGCCGGCCCTTCAGCGACAAGGCTGATGGCACCATGCTCGGCGAGGGCCTGGGCATGCTCGCGCTCAAGCGGCTGGATGATGCCGAGCGCGATGGCGATCGCGTGTACGCCGTGATCCGCGGCCTCGGCTCGAGCTCGGACGGCAAGGCGCTCAGCGTCTACGCGCCGCTCAGCAAGGGTCAGGCGAAGGCGATCGATCGTTGCTACGAGGGGGCAGGCTTCGGGCCCGAGACCGTCGAGCTCGTCGAGGCGCACGGCACCGGCACCAAGGCGGGCGACGCGGCGGAGTTCGAGGGCCTCAAGCTCGCGTTCGCGGGCGCAGCGGCCAAGCGCGCGAGCGAGGGCAAGCCCGGGCAGTGGTGCGCGCTCGGCAGCGTGAAGAGCCAGATCGGCCACACGAAGTCGGCCGCCGGCGCAGCGAGCCTCGTGAAGGCCGTGCTCGCTGTGCACCACGGCGTGCTCCCGCCGACGATCAAGGTCGACAAGCCCAACCCGAAGATGGCGATCGAGAGCTCGCCTTTCTACCTGAACACCGAGGCGCGTCCCTGGGTGCGCACGGGCGATCACCCGCGCCGGGCGGGCGTGTCGTCGTTCGGCTTCGGCGGCACGAACTTCCACGCCGTGATCGAGCAGTACGAAGGACCTGCCGATCGCGCGCTCAAGCAGCGCACGAGCCCGACGGAGCTCGTGCTGCTCGCGGGCGCGGACCGCGCCTCGATCGCGGCGAGCGCGCGGGCGATGGCGAAGGACGTCGAGGCCGCGGTCGCCGACGGTCGCACGCAGACGGCGGGCGCCATGGGCATGCTGCGCTTCCTCTCGCGGAGCACGCAGGAGAAGCCGCTGCCGGAGCGTGGCGCACGCCTGTCGATCGTCGCGGAGAGCGATCGTGATCTGATCGAGAAGCTCCGCGCGGCGGCCGACCGCATCGAGAAAGATGGAAAGGCCTTCTCGCTCGCGAGCGGCGTGTCCTTCGAGGCGGGCGCCCACGAGGGCAGCGTCGCGTTCCTCTTCCCCGGCCAGGGCTCGCAGTACCTCGGCATGGGCAAGGACCTCGCGATGACCTACGACGCCTGCAAGAGCGCGTGGGATCTCGGCGCGAGTGTGTCGATGGATCCGTCGCTTCGCATCGACGAGGTGGTCTTCCCCGTTCGCGTCTTCGACGCGGAGAGCGAGAAGGCGCAGAAGGACCGCATCACCGCGACGGAGTGGGCGCAGCCGGGCCTGGGCGTGGCGAGCCTCGCGACCTACCGCGTGCTGCTCGAGGTGGGCCTGCTTCCGCAGGCGCTGGCCGGTCACAGCTTCGGCGAGGTGATGGCGCTGCACGCGGCAGGTGTGCTGACGGCAGAGGATGCGCTGCGTGTCGCGCGCGCCCGCGGCGAGCGCATGCGCGACGCCGCCCAGACGACCGAGGGATCGATGACGGCCGTGATCGCCAAGCGATCGGACGTCGAGGCGATCGTGGCGCGAGAGAAGCTCGCGGTCTCGATCGCCAACCACAACGCGCCCGATCAGGTCGTGCTCTCGGGCGCGACGGACGCGATCGGCAAGGCCGAGACGGTGCTCAAGGCCGCGGGGATCACCACCAAGCGCCTCGAGGTCGCGACGGCGTTCCACTCGCCGGTCGTCGAGAGCGCGATCGGTCCGTTCGGTGCGTTCCTCGAGGGCATCGGCTTCGGCGGCGGCGCGGGTGTGCCCGTCATCGCGAACGCGACGGCGGACGTGTACCCAGCGAGCGCGGGGGATGCGAAGCGTGTGCTCGCGAGCCAGCTCGGTGCGCCCGTGCGCTTCGTCGAGTCGATCGAGCGCCTCTACGCGATGGGCGTTCGCACGTTCGTCGAGGTCGGTCCCGGCAGCGTGCTCACGGGCCTCGTGGGCAAGATCCTCGGTGATCGTGCGCATCGCGCGATCGCGACGGATCGGCGCGGACAGCATGGCGACACGGCGCTCCAGCACGCGCTCGGACGTCTGGCGACGGCGGGCCTCGCCATCTCTCCCGCGGCGCTCTGGCGTGCGTTCGAGGTCGCGGAGGATCCGCGCGCCAAGGCGAAGCCGAAGATGGTGCTGCACCTCAACGGCTCGAACTACAACAAGCCCTATCCGCCCAAGGGCGGCGCGAAGGCGTTGCCGCCTCCGAATCTGGCGAAGCCGATCCTCAGCAAGCCGGCGGTCGCTTCGCCGCCGGCGCTCGCCGCAGCGCCTGCGACCAGTTGTGAACCTCTAGCGGATCCGCCATGGTGCCAGTCAAATGACCGTTGATAAGATCAATTTGCCTCGCCTCAATTCCGGCACGCTGAACTGCCAGTGCAATACAGCGCTGCACTGCTTGGCAATTGGGTGCTGTCATGCTTCCGCCACAGCGCTGGCCCCCACAATTCATTTCAGCTGAAAGCAGCTCTGCATAGATTCTCGCTCCACGCCGCTCGGCGCTGACTAGGCTTTCCAACAGCAAGACACCTGCGCCTGAGCCTGGAATAAAACCGGCTGCGCTTTCACTCATGGGGCGAGACGCCTGCTGCGGCTGGTCATTACAATTCGAGTTCAGGACACGCATGGCGTCGAACCCGCCCCAAACGTAGGGAGAGGAAGACTCCGTGCCTCCAACAAGCATCTTTTCGGCCAATCCAGACTTTATGCGGGCATACCCATCATGGATCGCCTCACTGCCGGTATTGCAGGCGCTACTGTTCGTGGTGACTTGGTTTCCCAAAGCAAATATTCCGCTCAATTTGGCTGAAATTGAACTCGCCATGGTCTGCTCGACTATCGTGCTTCCCATCCTGCGGACGCGTCCGGCATTGACCTGCGGTACGAGAGTAGCGCTAATGGTGTCGATTCCGCTTAAGCCTGAACCCAACACACAGCCGCTTTCCCAATCGGCCGAATCGCTATTGGGTTCGGGCAGCTGTAATCCAGCGTCGTGCCAAGCATCAATAGCCGCAACAGCGCCGTATATCATTGCCTCATTCATCGCCAAAAGGTCAGTGTCAGTAAAATAATCCTTCAATAGAGAGTCGACCCCGCGTGGAATACCACCGACCTGGCAACGAAAGTTTAATTCTTGAAGTTTCTCGACCTTGCGAACACCGCTCCTACCCGTTCGCAGAGCAGTCTCAAATTCCTGCAACCCCACTCCGTTTGGGGCCACAACGCCGAGGCCCGTCACCACTACCCTTCGTTCTTGCACAGTCATTTCAGCAATACTCCCATGCCTGACACGCAGCCGCTCGCAACAATGGCGCCATCGTGGAGTCTCATTTCCACTTGCGAGCGCAACTTGTTCCGCCTCCAGTATATGCGCTCCGCTGCAACAGTTACTTGGCTTCCCGGGGCGACAACTCGAAAAAACTCAATGCTGCATTCACTAAATAAGGTCCTTAACTGCCGAGTCGGGTCCTCTCGCTGCAGCAAATAAATTCCGAGAGCGACAAGCCCCGCCTGCGCCATTGCTTCAATCAATATTACACCCGGTGTCACAGGGTCTGCGGGGAAATGCCCGGCATAAAAATATTCGTCTTCTCGAAAGCGATAGGACGAAACGATATTGTTCTCTGTCAGTTCAAGAATTTCGTCGATGAACCGAAATGGACGCTGCTGCGGGAGCAGTTCCAGTACCTGTCTTCTTTCAGCTTCGCTGGCTTCGTTATCCGCCATACATCCCACCATTAATATGAAAGACAGCACCTGTGCAGTACGAACCACGAGTCGCCAAAAAGGCCACAAGCTCTGCAACCTCCGAAGCTTCCCCCATGCGTTTCAAAGGCACGCGCGCAAGAATTTGCGATTTGAGCTCCTGCGATAAAGACTTGGTCATCGCGGTGTCAATGAATCCCGGCGCGATGGAGTTAACCAGTATTCCGTACTCGGCCAACTCAATAGCTGCGGTCTTTGTAAAATTATCAATCGCCGCCTTGCTCATACCGTAAATCGACTGAGTCGCATTTCCGGTATGCGCAATGACACTAGAAATATTGACTATGCGGCCCTCTTTTTTTCGCATCATGAAGCGTGCGAGGCGCTTTGTTAAATACCAAACGCCTCTCAGATTTGTGTTCATTGTGATCTCAAAACTTTCAAGCGTAGCGGAAAATAGCGGGCTGTCGTTGACAATCGCTGCATTGTTGACTAGTACCCCAAGGTTTCCTCCGCGCTTTTTTATTTCCTCGTAAATGAAATCGGCACCGGCAATCGTGGCGAGATCCGCTTGCATTACAAAAGCACCCGGGGAATCCTGCGCAACCTCGTGCGCCGCAGTTCTGCTGCTATTACAGTGAACGGCCACCTGGAACCCCTCGCGCGCGAGTGCCGCACAACAGGCC
>JAFLCL010000388.1 GCA_017303575.1 Deltaproteobacteria bacterium | reverse complement strand
CGGACGGCGCGCACCACGTCGGGCACGGCGAGCACAGCGTCTTCGAGCGCGGGGCTCGTCACGCCCGTGGCGAGCGTGAGCGAGCGCGGGCTGCGCCGGGGAGCGCGGCCCTGCTGGACTTCGCAGGCGCACTCGCTGAGCGCCTTGCAGTACGTCTCGTGGGCCAGGACGAAGACCTGGCAGCGGTTGCTCGTGTTGGTGAGCGAGACGGTCACGGGGCACCTCCTGCGAACGGCTGCGTCTGCAGCTGCGGGTCGGTGACGGCCTTGCCGAGGTCGAGCGGGAGCCCCTCGTCGACGTCGAAGCCGCGCACGACGAAGCCGCAGGTGAAGGCGCGGACGTCGTCCTTGCCTCCGAGCTGCGTGCGGAACTCGCCGTCGGCGTCCAGCTCCCAGCGCGCGACGCCGCGGGCCGCATCGTTCGGATCGCGCGGAAGCTCGAGCCAGCGGTTGCGATTCAGGAACGTCGCGACCGCGGCCATGAGGTTGAACAGCTCGGCGGTACGCTCCGACGCGGCGGTCAGCGTGAAGACCAGGTCCACCGTGTACGGCGGCTTGCGGCGCACCAGCTCGGGGCCCGAGGAGCCGGCGACCACGTCCTCGTGGGGAACGTTGGCCGAGTAGAAGCGATTCGGACGCAGCGTCGGGCCGGAGAGCACGAGCGAGGGCACCTTCGCCATCGCGATGACGTTGAGCCCGTCGATGACGGTGTCGTCGTAGTCGACCGAGACGGTGGCGCTCACGTTGGCGAGCACCTGCCGCTTCAGCTCGCGGAGCAGCTGGCGGACGATGCGGGTGAGGTCTGCTTCCCGGGCGACGGTGGCGCGCGCGAAGCGGTAGGCCCCGGCGAGCAGTACGGACTCCCCCGCGATCGGCACCTCGCTCGCGTCGAGGTTCTGCAGCTCGACGTCGACGACGCCCGCTTCGTGGGCGGGCGTTCGCACGTCCACGAGGCTGACGCCGGCCTCGACACGAACAGCAACGATGGTCGCGGCTCGCCCACCGAAGCGGGCGGCCACGCGGGGCGCGAAGGCGCTGCCAACGAGCCGCACGAGGTCGCCGCCGCTGGCGGGACCGGCGCCGGGAGTCACCGAGGCGAGGGTCGGGATGGCCATCAGACGGGCCCTCCGAAGCCGAGCTGCTGCGCGACCCGCTCGAGGAACCGACGGCTCGCGCCCTCGCGGAACTTCTCGAACGCGGGTCGCAGGAAGGGTCGCGCAGGCACCTGCACGACGACCACGCCGCGCCCGCTGCCTCCGGTCGGCTCCTTGCCCGCCTGACGGAGCAGCGCGAACAGGAAGCGCCGCATCTTCGGCGTGATGGGGATGATGACGGGCGGGCCGCCGTACTCGTGGAGCTTCGCGAGATCGACGAGGCTCTCGCCGCCGCTCGAGCGCGCCGAGCGCGGGACGCCGATGAAGGCCTCGTCGCCCTCGACGATGACGGTGATGGAGTTGCGGAGGTCGCCGCGGACGAGCAGCGCCTTCGTCCCGCCGAACCCCTCGAGCTGACGCGTCGCAAGCGTGAGCGGAGCCGGCGGCTTGATGGGCTCGCCGCCCGGCGCTTGGCTGGTGAGCCCCTCGACGATCTCGTTCCGGAGTCCCTGCGCCTCCTGGCGAATGGCCACACCGATGGCCGAGCGCAGGCGCTGCGGTCCAGCTGCAAGCAGCTGCCGCGCGCGAGCCCAGTCACCGGTGCGCGTCACCGCCATGGCTCAGGCCACTCCCTTCGCGCGCAGGCGCGGCACGTGCTCGTCGAGCCAGCCGAGCGCGACGTGCGTCGCCTCGTTGATGACCGCGCCCTTGCGGATGGACACCGCGGAGAGCGCGAGGGACTTCGCCGCGACGTCAACGTCCTCCGGTCGGCAGCCGTAGTCGCCGAGCACCTCAGCGATGCGGCGCGCGGACGGCGTCGTGCCGTAGCGCCAGAAGTGCAGCTCGAGGTTCGAGCGGTAGGCCTCGGCCTCCCAGCGGGCACGCGCGGCGCGGTCCGCGAGGTACGAGACCTCGAACGAGAGCCCCTCGCGGTCGTGCTGCACGACGTGTTGGTGCTCGTGCACGCAGATGACGACCTGACTCCAGAGGTCCCAGCCGCCCCGCGGCGAGCCGACCTCGAAGGGCGTGTAGATGCGCCGCCCGAGGGTCGTCGTGAAGTTCCGAAGGAAGCGCTCGCGGCTCTGGATGCCGAGGGCGTCGAGCGCCTGCGCGACGAGCTGCATCTCGAGCGCGTCGCGCTTGTTCACGACCGTCGTCCGGTAGTGGTCCTGCATGAAGCGCCAGAACGCCCAGACCTCCTCGGGCTGGATGTCGACGAACACCTTGCCCACCACGGGCAGCGACTGGAGGAAGCCCTTCATCGGTCGCTCCCGCCGGCTGCGGCGGCGTCGGCCGCGGGCACGCAGGTGTGGCCGGTGACGCGCCCGTCCTCGGTCGTCTCATCGACGAACGCGCACACGAACGGTGCGCCGCTCTGCTCGCTCACGAGGTCGCAGTCGGCGAGCTCGTGGTACGAACCGTCGGCGTCGCAGATCTCCGCGACGTTGCCCGAGCACCGCGTCGCGCCCAGCACGCAGTCGTCGATCGGACGGCAGTGCGCGAAGAAGCACGCGGCGAAGACCGAGGCGATGGCACAGCTCTTCATGCGACGCTCCGTGCGGCAGGTCGGTCCTGGAAGGACACGAGGAGGAGGTTTCGGCTCGGGCGTCGCCGGTGGAGTCCGAACCCGATGGACCGCGCCTCGGTCACGTAGAGGCCGGGCGGCGTGCGCACGGCCTGGACGAGCGCTCCGTCGAGCGCGTACAGCGCGCCGAGGCGGTCGCTCGGGCGAATGAGCGCATCGCCCGAGGCAGCGTCGACGAGGCCGAGCCGCTCGAGGTCCCTGAAGTGAAAGACCAGATCGAAGCTCGACCTGGGCGTGTTCCCTGAAGTCGCCATGCGCAGAGCTTCAAAAGCCTCCGGCTCCACCTGGCAGGGGACGCGGACCGGTGGGTGCTCGCGACGAAAGGGCTCGGCGACGCCATCGTCATCGGCATCGACCAAGACGGGCTCCTTGAAGTCGGGGTCGTAGCCGCCTGTGAGCGCGCCGGCGCCATCCGGATCGACCGTCGCCATCGCGGCGGTGTCGAGTCGGTGCAGCTCGGCCAGGAACGGGAAGATGAGGCGGCCGCGCATCACGCCGCTCCGAGCGGCGACGGCCTCACGTAGGGCGCGAGCAGCACGTCGACCTCGGGATCGCCGGTGAGCGCCCGCGCCCCCTGCTTCGCAGCGTCGAGGCGGTAGCTCTGGTCGCGGGTGCGCTCCTCGAGGAGCCGCCAGCGACTGCGCGCCTCGAAGGACGCATCGTCTGCCAGCGGCGCGAGGTTGCGCAGAATGAGGAGCAGGCATGCACGACGAACCGCGAGAGGCGTTCGTCCCTCCGGCGAGCCGTCATCCTCCGTGAAGCCCCAGCGCCCTTCGACGACGACGTTGCCTCGCCCTCGAGGGAACACGCGACAGTGGCGCAGCGTGAGGCGCGGAGCGTCGAAGCCGGGCTGGATGGGAGCGCCGACGACCACGAGGTCCTCGAACGCCAGCGACAGCTCGCTGTCGCCGAGGGCGAGGCGATCGACGCGGATGGGCGGCACGGGCGGCTCGACTGAAGGAGCCCCGCGGCCATCGAGCCGGAACGTGGCGGTGCGTGGCTCGAAGAACCAGCCCGTCACGCGGTCGATGAGCCGCGTCGCCTCGTCGAGCAGCAGCTCGAGGCGTGCATCGCTCGCCGCGGCCGCCGTCACGCCCTCGGCGCGCAGGTCGGCGACCGAGGCGTACACGTCACTCCCGCTCCCGCTTGCCGCGGCGGGCGTCCTTCTCGTCGTCCTTCGCAGGAGCCGTCGCCGGCTTCGGGAGGTCGTCGGACGTGAGGGCGCCGGCCGGGCGTGCGGGCACCACCTTGAGGTCGTCGGTCGCGCTGCGCTTGACCTTCGAGGCCTCGGTCTCGGTGGTCTCGAGGGCCTTGGCCTCGGCCTCCGTGCAGACGTCGAAGGCGAGCGGCGAGTAGCGGTCGGTCGGTGTCTCGCGGACCCCGCGCAGGTACTCCGCGACGGGCTTCTCCACGCGGTACCAGCCGCGCTCCTCCTGGAACTTGATGCCGGCGTAGGTGTAGCGCCGGAGCACCTGGCCCCGGCGAGGGTCGAACGGCTTGAGGCGAACGAGCAGCGTGTCCATGGGTTCTCCTCAGCTCACAGCTGGACGTTGATGGCCTTGGCCACGCCCGGCTCCTCGGCGAACTTCACGTCGAAGCGCAGGGTGGCGACGATCTTCAGCGTGCCTTCCGAGATGTCTCGGTCGGACTCGACGCGGATCTGCCGCCAGATGCCGACGTGGATGTTCTTCGGGTTGCAGAGCAGGATGACGGTCTGGTCGCTGCCGACGCCGAGGTTCTCGGGGAACAGCGGGATCGGCTGTACGGGCACGCCCGAGTAGAGGACCGGCGCATCGCCCTCGAGGAACTTGTCGCCCACCGCCGTCGCGCGCTCGGCGAGCGTGTTGCGGTAGTCGAGGTCCGCGTCGACGCTGGTGAGGTACCGCATCGCGCTCTTGTCGCGCAGGTGCTCGCTCGGCAGCGTCTTCACGAGGTCGCGCAGGAGGTCCTTCGAGATGGGGTTGCCGGCCGCGTCGACGACGTGGCTGGTGGCCTGCTTGAGCACGCCGTCCATCGTCGCGAGGAACGGGTCGGCCGAGGCGGTGTCGCCGCTGACCAGCACCTCCTCCATGTCGCGCGCGATGGCATCCGCCATCATCTCCATGATCGTCTGGCGCAGCTCGCCGCGCTCGATGCTGTCCTCGAGCACCTCGTCGGAGAGCCGCACCTCGGCCTTGAACAGCTTGGCGTCGAGCTCGACCTGCGAGAGGTCGGGCGCGGCGCGCTGCGCGGGAGCCAGCGCGGTAGCCTCCTGGCCGGGCCGCAGGATGCGGTTGCCGAACTTGATCTTGGAGATCTGCTGCTTGGGCGACGCCATCGGAACGACGGTCGCCTGCTGCATGAGGACGGACTGCTTGATGAGCAGGCGCATGAACTTCTGCGCCTGCGCGGGCTTGAGAATGCCGCCTCCCGCCGTCAGATCGGCGAGCGCGAGATCGGCCTTCTCCAGGATGGTGCGGTTGTCGAGATAGCTCATGTCGCGGCTCCTTGAGACGGGGGAATCAGAGGTCGTGGAAGGAGACCGCCTTGTCGACGTTCTCCCGGTCCTTCGGCTTGTTGAGATCGAGCGGCCACCCCACGTCCTCGACGCTGGCCTTCGACACGTGCTCGGCGGGCGCGGCGCTGTTCGGCAGCCCGAACTGCTTCTCCACGCGACCGAGCCGCTGCTGCTGCTCCTTCACGGTGTCCGAGAGCGCGCGGAAAGAGTCGGCGAGCTTGGCGAGGCTCTCGGCGACGGGCGTGGGCTCGGCTGCCCCGGGCGCCGCGTCCCGCTTCTCCTGCTTCGCGGGCGGCGTCTTGCTCGCCAGCTCGGCGAGGCGCGAGAGCGCCTGCTTCGCCGCTGCAACGTCGGCCGCGAACGCGCTCGCCCCGGTGGGCTTCGCAGGCTCGTCGGTCTTCGCGCGGGCCTGCACGTCGGCGGGCGCGCTCGCGTCGGTCCCGTCACTGGGGGGCGCGAAGCCGGTCCGCTCGAGGATCTGCTCGGCGGTCGCCCGGAGCTGCTCCGCGAGCGCCGCGAGGCGCATGTCGTTGCTGTCGGCCCCGAGGGAGCCAAGCAGCTCGACGATGGCCGTGAGGCTCTCGAGGGCTGCCAGCGCAGCCCCGAGCGGCGAGCCGTCCGCGACCGTCCACGTGGCATCTGCGGAGGGCGTCATGGTGGGGTCGGCGCCGTCCGTGGTGGCCTTCTCGGCCGGAGTGTTGTCGTCCATCGCGTCATCCCTCTTCACGATGAGAAAGCGGTGCTTGTTGGCGGCGCGGTCGACGAGGGAGACCTCCTCGACGA
>JAFLCL010000387.1 GCA_017303575.1 Deltaproteobacteria bacterium | reverse complement strand
CGAGCCCCGAGCCGGGCGCCGAGACCACCACGACGGCGCAGACCGAGACGCAGGTGGCTGCGCGCGAGGCGGAGCAACAGCTCGGCGTGCGTGCGCTCGAGCCGGAGCCGGAGCCCGAGCCCGTCGTGGAGCCGGCTGTGGTCGTGGCCGAGATCGCGCCGCCGCCGGTCGCGCGAGGCGCCGACCACACGGCGGAGAACTGGGTGGGCGCCGTGGCGATCACGCTCGGCATCGGCGCTTACGGCGCGGCGTGGGGCCTCTGGGACAACCGCACCAACTTCTACGGTCGACGCCTCGCTGCGGCCGAGCCGACCGACGTGGACTACCTCTCGCGACAGAGCGCGTGGATCGACGCCCAGCTTCCGGTGTGGGGCATCGCAGGCGCGGGCGCGCTGCTCTGGACGGTCGCGGTGCCGCTGACGTTCGGGCCGGACCACGAGGTGCCGTGGTGGTCGTGGCTGCTCGGCGGTGTCGGCGTGGTGGGCTCGGGCGTGGGCATCGCGGTGCTCGCCACCACCACGCTCTGCACGTCCGCCGTGGAGCTCGATCAGCCGTGCGTCGATGCCGCCGCGCAGCAGGACCTCGGCTTCTTGGTCCTCGCGCAGTCGGTGCCCTTCCTCGCCTTCCCGATCACGCACCTCGTTCGCGCCGCGAGCGGGAGCGACGTCCGCGCGAGCGCCCGCATCACCAGCGAGCAGGCCGTGGTGTCGGTGGGGGGCGTGTGGTGACTGGATCCAACCGAGGTCTCCGATGACTCGTCTCGTGCTCCTGGCTCTGGTGTGCTCCGTGTGGCTCGTGACTCCTTCGCTCGAGGCGCAAGAAGCCTCACGTCGCGTGCTCGTGCTCGCGCCTGCAGGCGAGGCGCGCCTGGCGCGATCGATCGGCGCGGCGGCTCGTGATCGCGCGACCGCCACGCTCGGTGCGCGTGGCTTCGTGGCCGCGCGCGGTCCCGCGGGGTGCAGCGAGCCCGACTGCGCGACGGAGCTCCTCACCGGCGGCGCGGCCGACTACGCGCTCGCGATCGCGCTGTGGGGACGCGCGCGTTGTGATCGTGTGGCCGTCACCCTCGTGGATGGGCAGGGCGTCACGCACGGCGGTGAGGTCGCGGTCGAGGGCACGAACGTGGACGCCGCGATCGACGGCGCGCTCGACGCAGCGCTCGAGCACCTCGCGCACGGAGGCTCGTCGATGGTGACGATCACCGGCACGCCGCCGGGCGCGACGATCACGCTCGATCAGATCCCGTGGGGCGCGCTGCCGCACGGAGATCGTGTGCCGCACGGCGCGCACCAGCTCGCGATCAGCGCGGACGGCTACACCACCGATCGCCGTGCGATCACGGTGGGCACCGAGCCGCTGACGATCAGCATCACGCTCGCGCGCAGCGCGCCGGAGCCCGAGCCCGAGCCTGTGGCCGTCGAGGTGGAGGAGCCCACGACGACGCCGCCGAGCGCCGGGCCGGACGTGACGCTGCTCGCGATCGGCGGTGGTGCGGCGGGCGTGGGGCTGGTCCTGCTCGGCGTGGGCGTCGTCACGCTCGCGCTGCCCGACAGCGGCACGCCGATGGCGCCGGACTTCGTGTACGAGCGCGCCGCGACGGTGGACGCGATCGGATGGCTGGTCGCGGGCGGCGTCAGCCTCGCGGCGGGTGTGGTGCTGCTCGTGATGGGCGCGACCTCGGGTGGGACCACGACGCGCACGCAGAGCGCACGCCCGGCGCTGTTTGTGTTCTGATCCGCGGAGACCCGAAGGGAAGCGTGCACGTGACTCGACTGCGATCTGTTGTCTGTGTGGTGATCGCAGCGCTCGGCGCGGTGACGATCGGCTGTGGTGGGACCACGTGCCCCGAAGGCACGGTGGACATGGAGGGGCGGTGCGTGTCGCCGGACGACGCGAGCACGCACGATGCGGGGCCAGCCGAAGATGTGGGCGCGCTCGACGCGTTCGGGGGGATGGGCGCCGATGCGCCGCTGCCCGATGCGTTCATGCCGATGGGCACGGACGCCGGTGCGCTGCCGGACGTGTTCGTGGAGCCGCTCGATGCGTATGCGCCGCCCGACGCGTGCACGCCCTCGACGTTCTACGTGGACGGCGATGGTGATGGTCACGGCGATCCCGCGACCACGGTCCTCGGGTGCGTGATGCCCGCGGGCGCCGTGACGCTCGCCGACGACTGCGATGACGACGCGATGGCCGTGTACCCGGGAGCCACCGAGACGTGCGACGGGATCGATCAGGACTGCGACACGCGCCTCGACGAGGGCGCCGGCACGATCGCGTCGTTCTATCCCGACGCCGATGGGGATGGGCACGGCGCGCTCGGCGGCAGCGCCGTGATGGCGTGCGCGGCACCCCCCGGTCGCGCCGCGCTCGCGGACGACTGCGACGACGCGGCCAACACCGTGTACCCAGGCGCGACCGAGCTCTGCAACGGCGGCGACGAGGACTGCGACGCGGCCTCCGACGAAGGCATCCAGCGCCTCCTCCGTGCCCCGCACGAGATCGTGGCCCCCGGTGGGGTGACGTTCGACGTCACCTACGCCGTGCCCGTGATGGACGGCTATGCGATCGTCTACCAGAGCAGCGGCGGGGTCTTCGTGCGCCGGGTGCGGCGCGACGGAACCTCGGTGGGGCCCATCTCGATGATCGCGGGCGCGAGCGCGCTGGGGCCGACCCTCACAGCCACCTCTCCCACGCGGGTCGTCGTCCTCTACTCGAGGAACGTGTCGGGGATCACCTACTCCGCGCTGGGCGTGACGGTGGACTTCGCGACCACGCCACCCACGGTCGGCAGCGAGGTCACGATCGCCGCGGCGACGAACACCATCGGCCCACAAGGCTCGGTGATCGAGGGGCGCCTGATCGTGACGTGGATCACGAGCTCGACGGCGCTCGGGCGCTCGTACGCCCTGGACCTCACCGACGCGGGCACCGCGACCACGCTGTTTCCCTTCTCCGCCAGGCACATCGGCTTCGTCGCGGGCGAGGGCGCGAGCTGGATCGCGTACGACGGCCGCCGCCCCGCCACCACGCAGGCGGACTGCTACGCGCAGCGGGTAACGGTGTCGCCGCTCGCCGTGGACACGGAGGTCACCACCCTGGGCGACGGCTCGGGCGAGTGCTCGATGTACCTCGCGTCTACGGGCCTCGGTCGCGCACAAGCGATGCTCGTCTACGGGGGAGGCGCGCGCTTCGAGTCGGCGGCGCTCGCGTTCACGACGACAGCGCGCGTCACGCGGCGGGCGACGGTCACGCTGCCCATGCCGCTCGGCTTCGCGCTCCCCGGCGTGAGCGGCTCGTCGGCAGGCTTCGACTTCGCGTTCTCCACCGCGCCGGGCACGCCAGCCGCGCTCGGTCAGTGGATCGCGACGTCGGCGAGCGGCACCACGGCGCCCCCGATGTCGTACGGAGGGAGCGCTGCGATCGCGTCGTTCGGCCTCGCGCGCACGTCGAGCCAGCACGGCGCGATCGCGTACGAGGCGACGCCCACCGGCGGCTCGACACACGCGCTCTACCTGCAGGAGATCGGCTGCGAGTAGCGGCCGCGAGTGGAACCAGGGGAGATTCGAATGCGCTTCGCTTGTGGCTGGTTCGTGATGTGTGCGCTCCTCGCGGTCGGCTGCGGCAACGCGTCGTGCCCGGAGGGCTTCGTAGAGGTCGATGGGATCTGCACGCTGCCGATCGACGCGACCGTGACGATGGACGCGGGACGCGACGCTGCGCCGAGCGAGGACGTGCTCGTCTCGCCCGACGTCCGCGACGAGCTCGACGCGTTCGTGCCGCGTGACGCGGGCTCCGACGCGCCGCTGCCCGACGCGTTCCTCGCGATCGACGGGTGCACGCCGAGCACGTTCTACGTGGACGCCGATGGCGACGGCTTCGGCAACGCCGCGCTCTCGATCCTGAGCTGCGACGCGACGGTGGTGGGCTACGTGAGCGACGCGACGGACTGCGACGACGACTGCATGACGTGTCGTCCGGGCGGCACCGAGACGTGCGATGGGCGTGACAACGACTGCGCGGGCGGCGTCGACGATGGCGTGCTCACCACGTTCTACGCGGACTGCGACGGCGACATGGCCACGGTGACGGGCGCGATGACGGTGATGGCGTGCGCGCGGCCTGCGAGCGGCCCCGCCGCGTGCAGCGGAGGGTCGTGGGTCACCTCGCCGTCGGCGATGCCCGACTGCGACGACGCATGCGGCGTCTGTTACCCCGGCAATACCGAGACGTGTGACGACCGCGACAACGACTGCGACGTGACGATCGACGAGGGCGTGCGCACGACCTTCGTGGCGGACTGCGACAGCGACACGTTCACCGCCACGGGTGCGCAGTCGATCGCGGCGTGCACCGCGCCCGCGGGCACGCCCTCGAGCTGCGGGGGCAGCGGCGTGTGGCGCTCGGGCGGCTCCTCGAGCGTGGACTGCAACGACAGCTGCGCGAGCTGCTACCCCGGTGGCACCGAGATCTGCGACGGCCTCGATCAGGACTGCGTGATGGGCATCGACAACGGCGTGCTCCTCACGTTCTACCGAGACTGCGACGGCGATGGGTTCACGCCGTCGAGCCCGATGACGACGATGGCGTGCACGCTGCCGAGCACGCGACCGCCGGGCTGTGCGTCGGGCGCGTGGCTGGCGACGGCGAGCGTGGGGACGAACCTCGACTGCTGGGACAGCGACGCGCGCGCGCGGCCCGGGCAGCTCATGACGTACGCGACCTCGAGCTCGGGCCGACCTTCCGCCGTCGACTTCGACTTCGACTGCGACACGGTGGAGGAGCGACGCTGGACGACGACCGGCGGCACCTGTCCGGCAGGCACCACGACGGGCGTGTGCGGCGTGACGGGCTGGGCTGGCGCGACCGCGCCCGCGTGCGGCGTGTCGGCGAGCTACGTCGAGTGTCGCACCAACATGTTCCTCGGCATGACCGGTCACTACACGTGCGTCGGGACGACGGCGCCGATGCCGCAGGAGTGCAACTGATCAACGAGCACGGGAACGTGCGAGCGAGGCTCCAGAACGGGCACCGCCACATCCCTCGTTGGCTCGACCCACGAAGAAGGGATCGCTCCCCGTAGACACGCGGCTCACTGCGCCGCGCTCGCGCGCGATGGGATCTCGTGGCGGAACGTGCAGGACGCGTCTCCCTTCGACAGCAAGCGCCCGAGCGGCACCAACCGATACTCGGGCACCACCGCGCGAAACGTCGCCGTCTCGAGGCGGTGCACGAGGTCCGTGCAGATCCGCGTATCCTGCGCCGCGAGATCCGCGAACGGGCACGACGTCTCGTGCTTGGTCGCCACGCACCGCCCGCCCGCGACCTCTCCCTCGATCGTCCAGTGGCCCGTCACGCCCAGCAGATCGTCCTCCCAGTCCTGGATGCGGCCGAGCGAGCGCGCATCGCCGGGCTCGACGCCGAGCATCCTCGCGAGCCGCGGGCCACGGAAGCGTCCCCACCGCTCGGCGGCGGCGGTGAGCTCCTCGAGCACCCGGTCGCGCCGCGCGACGCGCGACTCCCAGAGGGCCACGCGCAGGAGGGCCCGGAACGCGCGCTGGATCCGACGACGCCACTGCGGGTCGTCGGCGTGGGCCTCGACGAAGCGGAACAGCGACTCCTCGAGATCCTCGCGCATCATGGCGGCGACGATAACGAAAGCCTCGACGCGCTGCTGACCTTCGTCGATCACGCGGCCCGCGCGCGTGACGCCACCCTCGACGCCTCCCGACGCAAGGCCGGCGGCGTGGTGCACACGCCCGTCGCGCTGGCGCACGCGATGGTCCGCGAGGCCGACGCGCTGCTCGCGCGACACGGCCTCCCTCGCCTGGGCGACGACGCGCTCGAGGTGATCGATCCCGCGACGGGACCGGGTGTGTTCCTCGCCGCCGTGCTCGCCCACGCACACGCGAAGCAAGCGCACGTGCAGGGCATCGACGTCGATCGCCACGCGTCGCACGCGACCTCACGCGCGCTCCATGCCTAG
>JAFLCL010000386.1 GCA_017303575.1 Deltaproteobacteria bacterium | reverse complement strand
AGGCATGCGCTGCCGCCGATGCACTGGTTGCCCACGGTGCAGGCCTCGCCGATGCCGCGCACCGTGGCTGCCGTGGGTGCGCATGCCGCGGGCGCGCCCATCGCGCCGCCGCGACACGCCATGCCCGCGCCACACGAGTCGGCGACGAACGGATCGCACGCGCCCGCGGCGGTGCAGGGCATCGAGACGCGCGGCGCGTCGGGGCCCGTGTCGGTCGCGCCCATCGCCGCGTCGTCTGTGGCCGCAGCGCCGGTGTCGTCGGTGGTCGCGCTACCGGTGTCGTCGGTGCTCGCGCTGCCGGTGTCGTCGGTCGCGACGACGAACGCGTCGAGGCCGGGCGCATCGAGGTCCGAGTCCGGCTGGGTCGTGGCCGCGTCGATGCTCGTGAGCCGACCCGCGTCGGGATCGTCGCGACCGAAGTCGCACGCGGGGACCGCGAGCGAGAGCGCACAGAGGAGGGGAAGAGCAGCGCGCGAAGCAAAGGCGAGGCGAGGCATGGCGCGAGGATATCTCAACCGCGCGCGCGGCTCGCGGCATGCTCTCCGCGATGACCCCGTCACGACCGCGCCTGATTCTCGCGAGCACGAGCCGCTACCGCCGTGAGCTGCTCGCGCGCCTCGGGCTGCCGTTCGAGGCGATGGCGCCGCCGTACGACGAGGAGCGCGGCAAGGCCGAGCTCTCCCACCTCGATCCCGAGGCGCTCTCGCTCGCGCTCGGGCGCGGCAAGGCGCGATCGATCGCGGCGCTGCACCGCGACGCGATCGTGATCGGCAGCGATCAGATCGCCGTGCTCGAGGGCGCGCGCCTCGACAAGCCCGGCACGCACGAGCGTGCGTGCGCGCAGCTGTCGCGCCTCGCAGGGCGCACGCATCGTCTCGTGACCTCGGTGGTGGTGATCGATGCGCGCTCGGGGCTCGAGCGAGAGCACGTCGACGTGCACGAGCTCACCATGCGCTCCCTCGGCGGCACCCAGATCGCGGCGTATGTCGCGCGCGACGCGCCGCTCGACTGCGCCGGCAGCTACCGCATGGAGTCACTCGGCGTCGCGCTGTTCGATCGCGTGCGCGGTGACGACGCGACGGCGATCGTGGGCCTGCCGCTCGTGGCGGTGACACGCATGCTCGTGGCGATGGGCCTCGATCCGCTGGAGCCGCACGAAGGAAGATCTCAGGGGTCGAGCTCGTAGCTCTCGATCACCGAAGGCACGCCCCAGAAGTCCGCCAGCCAGCCCAGGAACAGTCGCTCGGGGCGACGCAGCTCACCGTGCCGCGCCAGGACCTCGACCGCGCGCAGCATCGCCACGCGCTTGTCGCCGTCGCGGACGCGCGCCGCACGACGGCGGAGATCGTCGTTGCGGACCTCGTTCTTCGCGCGCTCGATCCAGCCATCGAGGCCCGTCGTGATCGCCTCCACGACGTGGGCCGCGTCGCGGTAGCCCGCGCGATCGTTCGACACGATGCGCACGTCTCCCGCGAGGAGCCCGAGCGCGCGGCTCGCCTCCGCGAGCGCAGCGCGCCTTTCGTCCGTGGACAGACCATCGAAGCTCATCACGTGCCGCATCAACGCGGCCAAGGTCACCATCTCTTCTTCGATCAGCTGCATGACGCTTGGACAGCGTACCGGGGTCGACCTCATTCCGACGCGAATCGGAAACCCGGGGCGCGGTACGTTGTCCAGCCGCCATGTCACCGGGCTACCCGAGTCACACGCGGTCCTCGCGCTGGGGGACTTCACCCTGCGCCGCGTGGACCGTCTCCTTCTTCCTGTTCGTCGGTCTGCTCGCTCCGAGGACCCTTCACGCGCAAGCACGCGGGACGGCGCCGAGCGGTGTGGAGCTCGCGCTCTCGGGGCCGTCCGTCGTGGTGCGTGGCCGACCGATGCACTACCGCGGCACGGCCTACCGTGTGCGCGGTCTCGCGACGCTCGAGCCGCTGCCGCGTGCGTCGATCCACGCGCGGTTCGAGTGGGGCGTCGCGCGTGCGGAGCACGGCGCGGAGGTCGACGTGACCGCCGATGCCGACGGACGCTTCGAGCTCGCGATCACGCCGCCGACCGGCTGGGACGAGACGCTCGTCCTCCGCACGACGATCGGCGAGGGCGACGACGCGCGCGACTTCGACTTCGCGATGACGGGCACGTCCGCGTACGCGATGCTCGTGCGCACCGATCGTCAGCTCTACGAGCCCGGCGAGCCCGTGCACGTCTGGGCGCTCGTGCGAGACGCGCGGTCGATGCGCCCGCTGGCGGACGAGCGCGTGCGCATCGAGGTGACGAACGGCCCGCTCGAGGGCACGACGCGCGACATCACCACGTTGGCAGACGGTGTCGCGAGCACCACGCTCGAGCTGCCCGCCGGGTCGATGGAGGGACACTTCAGCATCGTCGTCACCGTCGCGGACGAGACGCGCATGCTCCACCCGCGCGTGGGCACGCGCACGTACTCGCGCCTCTTCGCGCGGCTCGAGACGGAGCCGGAGCTCGCCGAGCCCGGCGCGACGGTGACGGCGGTCGTCCACGTGACGACCCCGAGCGGCGCACCGGTGCGGGACGCCGACGTCGAGCTGACGGTCGATCGACAGACGACCGTGCACGGCGTGACGGACGAGACGGGTGTCGCACGCATCGCGTTCAGCGCGCCCTCGTACATGCCCGGCGACACGAGCGCGCTGGCGGTCACCGCGCGTGTGCATCATCCCGCGCACGGCGAGGTGCTCGCAGCGGACACGCTCCACCTCGCGGTGCCGCTCGCGCTCTCTCTGCTCGCGAGCAGTCGCATCGGCGGGGGCCTCGTGCCCGAGGTGGATGACACGTTCTTCCTCGTCGTCACCGATGGGCAGGGCGAGGCGCCCTCGACGAGCGTCGAGATCGAGGTCGAAGGACCTGCCGTTCGGGGCGGGCGCGCCGTGGTGCACACCGACGCCTCGGGCATCGCCGAGGTGCCCGCTCGCCTGCCCGCCGGGACGTGGGCGCCTGGCGACTCGGAGGGCGAGGGCCCGCGCACCACGTCGGTGCTCGCTCGCATCCACGGCCCGCTCGAGCGCACCGCGCGCTTGTCGGTCGCGGTGCAGGCCGACGCCCAGGTCCTTCCCATCGTGCAGCGTCCGCTCGTGACGCCGGGCGCGCGGCTCGAGGTGCAGGTGCTTCGTCGGCCCGCCGTGCAGCGCGCCACGCTCGTGGCCGAGCTCCTCGCCGACGACGACATCGTGGCGATCGAGCAGCTCGGTCCCGGCGTCGGTCGTGTCGCGTTCGACGTGCCCTCCGATCGTCTCGGCGTGATGTCGGTGCGCGTGCGCGCGATCGAAGACGACGAGCGGCACGAAGGCCTGGGCACGATCGATCGGTTCCTCGTGGTGCCTCCCTCGCTCGCGTTCGTGTCGATCGCGCCCGACCGTCCGCGTTATCTCGTGGGCGAGACCGCTCGGTTCGACGTCTCGGGAGGCGCGGTCCCCACCGGTGTTCGCGCGTTCGCTGCCGTGATGGTCCGCGATCTCGCGGCGCACGACGGAGAGATCCCGTTCCATGCGTACTTCCTCGATCGCGCGTTCGAGGAGGCAGTGCTCGCGCCGTCGGCGGAGGGCATGCGCGTGGTCGCGCTCGCGCTCGCTGCGGACGCCGCGCTCGATGCGGCAGGCGCCGACGTGCCGCCGCTGCTCGATGCGCTCGGGCTCGCCGAGGACGACTCCTACGACGGCTCGGTGGGCACCGACGTGCTGCGCGATCCGTTTCCCGTCGCGAGAGAGCTCGAGCGTCGCGGCATGGCGGATGCGATGCGATCGCTCGAGGAGATGCTGACGGAGGCGCTCGCGAACGACGCGCTCGACGAGCTCACCGCCGGGCGTGGCGCGCAGCGTCGCTTCACGGACGACGCGCTCGCGGACCAGGGCCTCGTGACGCTGGGGGACGGCGTGCTCACGGTCGCGCACCTCGAGGCCGCCGATGCGTCGTTTCGCTACGAGACGGTCGCGCGCCGCGTGACGCGAGGTCGTTGGATCCGCGTGGCCTCGGCGCTGTCGCGCTACCTCGATCCAGGCGACTACGCGCCCGTCGCCGCGCGCATGGCGGCGCGCGAGCCCTCCGATCGATGGCTTCCGCGCATGGTCGAGCGAGGCCTGCTCGACGCCGCGGACCTGCGTGATCCCTGGGGCGGTCAGTTCGTGCTCGTGCGCACGACGCGGCCGGGCTTCGCGATCTCGCACGAAGCGGGTGGGCTCGAGCTCGTGAGCCCCGGCCCCGATGGCCGTGCGGGCACTGCAGACGACTTCCGCGATCCGTTCGCGCGTGTGGTGACGACGGGGACGCCGTATGCGGTCGCGTCAGGCGAGGACGAGCTCTTGCGTCGCCTCTCGTTGCTCTCCCCGTTCCAACGCGCGATCGAAGAGCTCAGCGAGGCCTACGAGCGCATCACCGCCGAGATGACCGAAGAGGAGATCGGCGACGCGGTGCACGCGGGGGTGAGTGAAGGCGCGCTCGGGATCGGCAACATCGGGACGATCGGCCACGGATCGGGCTCCGGCTACGGCGCGGGAGGGGGCGGCTTCGGGCGGCGTAGCGCGAGCGTCCCGAGCGTTCGTGGGGGCATGGCGGCGGCCAGCGCCTTCCGCGGTCTGGCGCGCGTGATGCGCGAGCGCTTCCCCGCGACGCTCCTGTTCCGGCCCTCGGTCGAGCTCGATGCGAGCGGTCACGCGAGGGTGGACGTGCGTCTCGCCGATGCTGTGACGTCGTACATCGTCGAGACGATCGTGTGGCGGACCGACGGCTGGATCTGGTCGAGCGACACGCGCATCGAGGTCGAGCGCGAGGTCGTGGTGGAGGCGCCGATCCCCGAGATCGCGCGGAGCGACGACGCCATCGCGCTCCCCGTGCGCGTCAGCAACCACGGTCGCACGGCGCGCACGCTGGTCGTGTCGGTGCTCGAGTCCCCCGAGCTCGGCATCGAAGGCGGAGAGCTCCGCACGATCGAGGTGGGCGCGGGGGACGCGGGCGTGACGGCCTTCATCGTGCGTCCGACGCGTGAGGGTGCGGGCCACGTGCGCGTGGCGGTGGCGACGCCGGAAGGTGAGGCGCTCGATGCGATCCAGATGCCGCTCGAGGTGGTGCGGCGCGCGCGACGCGTGAGGCGCACGGTGGAGATGCTCGCGGTCGGTCGCGGTGTGCTCACGCTCGAGATCCCGAGCGACGCGACCTCGCGCACAGGTGAGCTCGAGGTGCACGTCGGTGAAGGCCTCATCGCGCCTGCGGGCTCACCGCTCTTCCAACGGTGGGCGCACGAGGCAGGTGATCCGCGCGAGGCCGTCGAGGAGATGGGCGTCACCGCGGACGACGTGCTGCCTTGGCGTGTCGGCGCACGCTGGCGCTCGCCCGACGTCGACGAGCGCGCGATGAGCGAGGCGATCGATCGCCTCTCCCAGACCGTCGACCGGATCGTCGCAGAGGAGGCTGATCCGATCTCGCGCACGAGCTCTCTCTCTCGCCTCCTCCTCGCGCTCGCGCCGACCGTGAACACCCTCGACTCGAGGCCCTCGGGCGCGCGTCTCGGAGAGCTCGTGGCACGCACGCGCGCGCTGGTCTCGGAGAACGCTGCGCAGCTCACCGATGAAGCGGGACCGCTCGTGCTCGCCGCCGCTGCGCTCGCGTGGACGGCACGGGGCACGGGCAACGACGTCCTCGCGCAGGAGCTGGCGCGTCGCGCGGAGCGATCGGTGATCGTGGTGGGCGAGGACGTGTTCGTCGCGAGCGCGGCCGATCCGGTCGGCGCCTCGGCGATGCTCGCGATGGCGGACGCGCGGCTGGGTCGCAGCGAGCGCGTGCTGGCCCTCGTGTCCACGCTCTCGCGCTGGACGCAGGGGGGCGAGATGATGAACGACGAGGTGCGCACGATCGCGCGCGTCGCGACCGCGAGCGTCGCGGCGAGCTCGGGTCGCGCGAGCGAGCTGACGGTCACGCTCGATGGCGCGGACGAGCGGAGGCCGGCCGACTATTCGCAAATCGAGCTGCGCATCATGGCTCATCTCTCGCAGGACCCGCGCCTGCTGGAAGCGTTT
>JAFLCL010000385.1 GCA_017303575.1 Deltaproteobacteria bacterium | reverse complement strand
GCGCGCGCCGGCGCCACCGGGCATGCAGCCGCAGGGGCAGCCCGCGGGCACGCAGACGACGGGCGCCGGCTACCGCGACGCACAGCCTGCCAAGCCCGCGCCCGTCTCGGACAACCCCTACGACCAGTCGGGCACCGCGATGGTGCCCGTCGAGCTGCGCAAGCGGACGCACCGCCTGCTGCTCGAGAACCTCGATCTCGCGTCCCTCGATCGCAACAAGATGGACGACAAGGTCATGCGGCCCAAGGTCCGCGCGGCGCTGCGCCGCATCATGACCGAGCTCGCGGCCGACATGCCGCAGGGCACCGATCACGCCGCGCTGATCGACGAGATCACCGACGAGGCGCTCGGTCTGGGGCCGCTCGAGCGCCTCATCGCCGACGACCTGGTCAGCGAGATCATGGTCGTGGACCCGTACACGATCTACGTCGAGCGACGCGGCAAGATCGGCAAGACCGCGCTGCGCTTCACCGACGACGAGGCCGTGCGCGCCGTCATCGAGCGCATCGTCACGCCGCTCGGTCGCCGCATCGACGAGTCGACGCCGCTCGTCGACGCGCGCCTCAAGGACGGCTCGCGCGTGAACGCGATCATCAAGCCGCTCGCGATCAAGGGCTCGTGCATCACGATCCGAAAGTTCGCGAGGACGCCGCTCACGCTGCAGAACCTCGTGGGCTTCGGTGCGCTCACCGATCAGATGGCGAAGTTCCTCACCCGCGCGGTGCGTGCGCGCAAGAACACGATCATCTCGGGCGGCACGGGCTCGGGAAAGACCACGCTGCTCAACGTGCTCAGCTCCTCGATCCCCGAGGACGAGCGTATCGTGACGATCGAGGACGCGGCCGAGCTGCAGCTCAAGCAGCCGCACGTCGTCTCGCTCGAGACGCGCCCCGCGAACATGGAGGGCCGCGGCGAGTACACGATCCGCGACCTCGTGAAGAACGCGCTCCGCATGCGCCCCGATCGCATCATCGTCGGCGAGTGTCGCGGCGGCGAGGCGCTCGACATGATGCAGGCGATGAACACGGGCCACGAGGGCTCGATGACCACGACGCACGCGAACAGCCCGCGCGAGGCGGTCTCGCGCCTCGAGACGCTCGCGCTGATGAGCGGCCTGGATCTCCCGGTGCGCGCGATCCGCGAGCAGCTCGCGAACGCCGTGAACCTCATCCTCCAGCAGACGCGCTTCTCGGACGGCAGCCGTCGCATCACGAGCATCGCGGAGGTCATCGGCCTGGACGACGACGGCGAGGTCGAGATCCACGAGATCTTCAGCTTCCACCGCACCGGGACCGGTCCTGGCGGCAAGGTGCTCGGCGAGCACCGCGCGTCGGGCTACCTGCCTTCTTTCGTCGACGACTTCATCGTGCAGGGACTCGTCACCGACGGGGACTTCATCTGAGGCGAGGCTGACCATGGGCGCCACCGCATCGACGTACTTGATGGGCTATGTGGGCGCAGCCCTGCTCGTGCTCGGCTCGACCGTCGCGGGCTTCATGCTCTTCACCGACCCCAAGAGCCTGCCGCGTAAGTACTGGTCGCAGTACGAAGCGGCGCTCGAGGCCGAGGTGCGCTTCCAGCTGTGGAAGACGACGGGCGCCTACATCGCGCGCGTGCAGCTCGCGGTGGTGCTCGCGCTGATCGTCACCTGCGTGTTCATGGGCGAGCCCCTGCTCTGGCTCGCGTTGCCCGTCGCGATCGCGGGGCCGTGGTTCCACATCCAGCGCGAGCACGCGCGCCGCATCGAGGCGATCGAGATCCTCCTCGACAGCTGGCTCCTCTTGCTCGCGAACGCCCTCAAGGCCTCGCCCTCGCTCGGCGAGTCGATCTCCAACAGCGCCAAGCTCATCCGACCGCCGTTCAGCGAAGAGGTCGATCTCGTCATCAAGGAGATGAAGCTCGGCACACCGCTCGACGCGGCGATCCTCAACATGTCGGCGCGCCTCAAGAGCCGCGTGGTGTCGAGCTCGCTCGCGACGATCCTCGTCGGCCGTCAGACGGGCGGCGATCTGCCGCACATCCTCGAGCAGTCGGCCTCCACGCTCCGCGAGATGCAGCGCCTCGAGGGCGTCGTGCGCACCAAGACGGCCGAGGGACGCATGCAGGCGTTCGTGCTCGGCGCGATCCCGTTCATCCTCTTGGCGGTCCTCCACCAGATGGACCCGACCTACCTGGTGCCCCTCTTCGAGACGACGACGGGCAACGTCGTCCTCATCATCGCCGTGATGCTGTGGTTCAGCGCCATCATCATGGCCCGACGCATCCTCACCGTGGACATCTAGTTTCCCCAGGGTCCGTGGGGACCCTCCCCGCGAAGCGGGACCCCGCCTCCCCCCCTCACTTCGTTCGCGCTAGCGCCCCATCACCCGCAGAAGTGGGCCCCAGCCCCACTCGCTCCCGACCACGATGTTCCTCCACCCCCACATCCCGATGACCTCCGAGGTGATGCCATGAGCTCCACGCTGTACGCCTGGATCGCGATGGCGATGATCGCCTCGGGCATCTTCATCGGCGTCTTCACGCTGGGCTCGAGCAAGCCGCAGGACTCGGCCGTGTTCGGCATGAAGGGTCTGCGACGCACGCGCGCGATCGAGGAGGCAGGCCTGTTCGCGACGTTCGAGCCGCTCGTGCGCCTCGTCGCGAGCTGGATCGCGTACCTGCCGCTCGTCGAGCAGCGACGTCAGATCGACGAGCTGCTCAAGCACGCGGGTGACTTCCTCGGCCTGACGGCGAACGAGTTCTTCGCCCTCTCGGCGCTCGGCTTCGTCGGCATGGGCGGCCTCGGCATCGCGCTCCTGAACTTCGGCCAGATGCCGCCGATCCTCTTCATCGTGTTCGGCGCGATCGGCGCGGCGATGCCGTACTTCTCGGTCACCGGCGAGCGCGATCGGCGCTTCAAGGAAGTGAACCGAGGCCTTCCTCCCGCGATCGATCTCGCGTCGCTGTGCATGGGCGCGGGCCTCGATTTCCCCGGCTCCATCAAGCAGATCGTGGACAAGACGCCGAACAAGGACGACTCGCTCGTGGAGGAGTTCTCGCGCGTCCTCCAGGAGCTCGATCTCGGCAAGACGCGCCGTCAGGCGCTCGAGAACTTCGCCGATCGTGCGCCCACCGAGGCCGTGCGCGACTTCGTCGGCGCTGTCGTGCAGGCGGAGGAGAAGGGCAACCCGCTCGGCGAGGTGCTCCGCATCCAGGCGAGCATGCTGCGCATGCGCCGCAGCGTCATGGCCGAGGAGGCCGCGGCCAAGGCGGCCGTCATGCTCATCGGGCCGCTGATGCTGATCTTCGGCGCGATCATGCTCTGTCTCATGGGTCCGTTCGTCATCTCGACGGCGCAGTCGGGTATGTTCTGAGGAGCCGTCATGGAAGCCTTCGTCGAGATCATTCGTGAAGACGGCTCGCTCGAGCGCACGCGCATCGAGGGCGATCAGATCACCGTCGGTCGCTCGCCCACGGCGGGCATCCCGCTGCCGGATCTGCGCGATCTCGAGCCCGAGCACCTGCTCATCGCGCCACGCGGCGAGGGCTGCTGGATCGCGTGCAACCAGGAGGCACGACAGCAGGCGAAGGTGAACGGGCAGCCGTTCCAGCACGGCATGGTCGCGTGGGGCACGGAGCTCGAGCTCGCGGGCATCAAGATCCGCGTCACCGACAAGCTCCCCAAGGACGTGAAGGGCGAGAAGCAGAGCTCGCCCATCGTGCTGCTCGGTGGCGTCGCGACGGTGCTGATCCTCCTCTGGAGCCTGGGTGGCGATCAGGGCCCGGGCCTCGAGACGCGTCCGCCCGCCGAGCCTGTGGCGCTCTTCGCCACGCAGGAGACGTGTCCCACGACGGGCTCGGCTGTGTTGCGACAGGCCGATCTCTTCGCCGAGATCGCGCTCGCGAAGAGCGAGCGCTATCCGTTCGATCCCTCCGACGGCGTCGAGTCCGTGCGCCTCTACCGCCGATCGCAGGCCTGCTATGTCGCTGGCAGCGTGCCCGACGCGGCCTCGCAGATGCAGGCCGAGGGAGACTTCATGCAGCGGCGCGTGGACGAGGACTACGCCGCGCACCGACTTCGCCTCGAGCGCGCGCTCACGCACCAGCGCTTCGAGGACGCGCTCTTCGAGACGGAGGCGATCCTCGCGATCCTCCGCCGCGAAGATCAGACCAACGTCTACATCCAGTGGCTCACGCGCACGAAGCGCCACCTCGAGCTGCTCGTCGCGCCCGCGGCTCGCGCGGCGGCGGCGTCGTGACCTGATGCACGCCTCGCTTTCCACGCGCTGGCTCGCGCCGGCATCGTTCGTCCTGTTCGCGGCTGCCTCGAGCGTGAGCGCTTCGGGCTGCGGCGGGGTCGGGGTCGAGGTGCAGACCACCTCGCCCGCCACGGCCTCCGATCCGCTCGACGCGATCGATCCGGCCGAGCTCTTCCGCCGCGGCGTGGTGCTCGGTCGTCACGGCGACTTCGTGCGCGCCGAGCAGTACATGCTCGCGGCGCGCAACCGCGGCTTCGACGAAGATCGAGTGATCCCCGCGCTGATGGAGGTCTGCGTGCGGGCCTCGCGTCTGTCGGCGGCCCTCGGCTACGCGGAGCCCTACCTCGAGAGCCACCCCGGGCAGTGGCCGCTGCGGGTGCTCGTCGGCAGCATCCACCTCGGCCTGGGACAGCTCGGTGATGCGCGCACGCACCTCGAGCGCGCGATCCGCGACGGCGCCGCGTCGGGCCACGCCGAAGGATCGGCGGAGGCGCATTACCTCCTCGGCATCGTGATGCGCGAGCAGGCCGACATCGTCGAGGCGCGCGTGCACTTCGCGCGCTACGCGGAGCTCGAGCCCGAGGGCTCGCACGCCGAAGAGGTGCGCGCGATCCTCTCGGAGCCCGAGCCGCGACAGGCCACGCCCGTTCCGCCTGCGGTGCGACCGACGAGCGTACCCGTGCGCCTTCCGGGGCCGGGCGGCGAGCCGGCGAGCCCCCCCGCGGCGGGCGAGACGAACAGCGGGGACAGCCCTCCGCGCGGAGGCAACCGGTGATCCCCAAAGACGTCTTCGATCAGACGCTCCTCAAGTTCCTCGATCCCATCAAGCCGTTCCTCGACGACCCGTCGGTGAGCGAGGTGATGATCAACGGGCCTTCGCAGATCTACATCGAGCGCAAGGGAAAGCTCACGCTGACGCAGGCGCAGTTCGCCTCGAAGGAGGCGCTCACGGCGGCCCTGCGCAACCTCGCGCAGTACGTGGGCAAGCACATCGACGACAACCGTCCGATCCTCGAGGGCCGCTTGCCCGACGGCTCGCGCGTGGAGGCCGTGCTGCCTCCCGCCGCGCCCGATGGTCCCTGCGTCGCGATCCGCCGCTTCTTCCGCGAGACGCTCACGGTCGAGAAGCTGATCTCGTTCGGCAGCTTCACGCAGGAGGCGGGCGAGTTCCTCCGCAACGTCGTGGCGGTGAAGGAGAACACCGTCGTCGCGGGCGGCACGGGCTCGGGCAAGACCTCGATGCTCAACGCGCTCTCGGGCTTCATCACGCACGAGGACCGCATCGTCGTCATCGAGGACAACCGCGAGGTGCAGCTGCAGCAGCCGCACGTGGTGCAGCTCGAGGCGCGCCCACCCGATGCGCGCGGCAAGGGCGAGGTGTCGATCCGCTCGCTCTTCAAGGCCACGCTGCGCATGCGCCCCGACCGCATCGTCGTCGGCGAGATCCGCAGCGGCGAGGCGCTCGATCTCGTGCAGGCGATGACGTCCGGCCATGGCGGCTGCATGTGCACGGTGCACGCGACGTATCCGACGGACACGCTCAACCGCCTCGAGACGATGTGCTTGATGAGCGACATCGAGATCCCGCTCTCGGCGCTGCGCGCCCAGCTCGCGTCGGCCGTCGACATGATCGTGCAGACGGCGCGTCTGCGCGACGGCTCGCGCTGCGTCACGCACATCACCGAGGTGTGCGGCTACGACCCCGCGCGCGGCTATCACCTCGAGGACGTCTTCATCCGCCGCTACCACGGCGAGGACGACAAAGGCCGCGTGATCTCGACGTTCGAGCCGACGGGCTACATCCCGCACTGCACCGAGACGATCAAGGGCTACGGCTTGGACATCCCGCAGATCATCTACTACGCGGCGCAGCAGCGCGCGGCGCAGGGCCTGCCCCCGCTCGGCGGCCCGCGGCCCGAAGGCGGC
>JAFLCL010000384.1 GCA_017303575.1 Deltaproteobacteria bacterium | reverse complement strand
GCCGCGCGCGGCGTCGATGTCGGCGAGGGCGCTGCCGCTCACGTCGAACAGCGCGAGCGAGAACGCTGCATTGATGACACCCCAGCCTGCGGTGCCGAGGCCGAACGAGAGCATGAAGTCGTTGCCGTCGTTGGCGCCGATGCCCGCGGTCACGCCGCCGGCGATGGCGCTGAGCACGCCGAGGCCGAGCAGCAGCACGCCCTCGTCGATGCGGTCCTGACGGTTCGCCATCCGGACGCTCGCGAGACAGCTCGCCCGCGCGTCGCGTCGATCGAGCGCCGAGATCGCGACCGACATCGTGAGCCGCTCGCACGGCGCCTCGGGGAGGAGGCGGATCTCGGCGTCGGGGATCGCGTCGCGGTCGTCGACATCGACGTTCTCTTCGCTCGCCGGTGCGCGCCCTTCGTCCTGCGCCACGACGCGCGCGGGCGCCGACACGAGGGTCGCGGCGACGAGCGCGCCGAGGATGGAGGCTCGCAGCGTCATCAGTCGCGTAGATCGGGCTGAGAGACGAGCGCGCCCAGCACGAGGCCGGCGTTGCCCGACACGGTCTGCGGCCCGACGGCGATCTGTGCGCGCTCCTCGCCGCCCGGGCCTCGGATCACGAGCATGGTGTCGGCGCTGAAGATGCCGCGCTGCACCTCGCGCAGGCCCCCGGACCACACCAGCTGGCACTCGCGCGTGACGCACGCGACCCCGTCGGGGCTCGCGAGGTAGAGCCGATCGTTCTCGAAGAGCGCAGCGCCCGAGGGATCGAACGCGAGCTCGACCCGCCGCTGCACCATGCCGCTGTCGAGATCGACGAGCGCGACGGCCCCGCTGCCGGTCTCGTGCAGCACGACGAGCAGCGCGCGCCCCACGGGGAACACGTGTCGGATCTGCCGCTGCAGCGAGGTGCTCCACACGTGGGCGCCGCTCGCGGGATCGAGCGCGATCAGCATCGTGCGGAGCGCGAGCACGAGGGGCGTCTCGGGAGTCTGCGGCATGGGCGCATCGTGCCCTCTCGCTCTCCGAACTTCACGGCGAAATTCCGCGTCGGCGCCCTTCGAGGGCCGCGCGATCGGCGTGCGTACTACGCTCGGTCGGTGCGCATGCGACGACGCGAGCTGATCCGCACGACGGGCGCGGCTGCCGTGGTGGCCGCGCTGCCCGCGTGTGATCCACAGCCGGTCGTGCCCAGCGCTCGGTTCGCCTGGGGCGTCGCCAGCGGAGATCCGACCTCTCGCGCGGTCATGGTGTGGACGCGCCTCGCAGTCGATCGCGACACGACGATCCGATGCGACGTGTTCCGCGACGCGAGCGAGAGGGAGCTCGTGACGAGCGCGAGCGCGAGCGCGATGCCCGCGCGCGATGGCTGCGTGAAGCTCGACGTCGTCGGGCTCGAGCCGGCCACGACGTATTACTTCCGCTTCGTCACCGAGGAGGGCGATGCGAGCCCGCTCGGTCGCACGCGCACCCTGCCTGAGGGCGAGGTCGCGCGCATGCGCCTGGCGTTCGTGACGTGCACGAACTTCGCGTACGGCCTCTTCCACGGCTACCGGAGGATCGCAGAGCGTGCGGACCTCGCGCTCGTCGTGCACCTCGGGGACACGATCTACGAGTACGCCGACGGCGTGTATGGCGATCTGCGTGCGCTCGATCCCCCGCGCGAGACGGTGACGCTCGAGGACTACCGTCGACGTCACGCGCACTACCGGCTCGATCCCGACCTGAAGGAGATGCAGCGACAGCACCCGATCGTGCCCATCTGGGACGATCACGAGTTCGCGAACAACGCGCACACCACGGGCTCGCTCACGCACGACCCCGTCACGCAGGGCGCGTGGAGCGATCGCGTCGCGGCCGCGAAGCAGGCGTTCTTCGAGTGGACACCGACCCGCGACGAGACGCAGGTCCACCGCAGCCTCGAGCTCGGATCGCTCGCGCGCCTCGTGCTCCTCGACGCGCGCATGGACGGCCGCGAGGCGCCGCCGATCGATACTGTCGACTGGATGCGATCCGATCGGCGGCTCGTGAGCGACGCGCAGGAGGCGTGGCTCGGTGAGCTCGTGTCGGGCGACGACGTCGCCTACACGGTGCTCGGCAACCAGGTGGTGCTGGCGCCCTTCGCGGCGCTCGAGAACCTCGACGCGTGGGATGGGTTTCCCGCCCAGCGTCAGCGTGTGATGCAGGCGCTCTCGGCGGCGCCGTCGCTCCCGATCGTGATGACCGGAGACACGCACGGCTCGCTCGCGCTCGACCTCCCGGGGCCGACGTACGCCGCTGACACGCAGCTCGGGTCGATCGGCGTGGAGTGGGGCGCGCCTGCGCTCGCGTCGCCACACTTCACGGGCGAGGCGTCGCGTGCGCGCGAGTCGATGCTGCTCGAGGCCACGCCGCACCTGCGGTTCACCGAGCAGGAGAAGAAGGGCTACGTCCTGCTCGATCTCGACGACACGCGCGCACGCGCCGAGTGGTGGCTGGTGGAGGACGCGACGCGCGCCGACGGCAATCGCGAGACACTCACGGCGGCCTTCGAAGCGCGCGCCGACGATCGAGCGTCTCGTGAGGCCGAGCTCGCTCCATCGCCGGTGATCGAAGGTGCGCCCTCGCTCGCGCCCGACCGCTGACCACGACGCGGTGCGCGCCTGCGTCCGCGCGTGATAGCCCAGCGCTGCCTTGGCCGAGACCTCTCGAGACGACGCGCGATCGACGCCCGGCGCGCGCTGGCGAAGCGTGACGCGCGCACTCGGTGCGTCGCTGCGCGAGGCGTTCGGCGACGACGGTTCGATCGGCACCGACGCGCGCCGGGTGATCGGGGCCGTGTCGGGCTCGATGGGTGTGGTGATCTTCGCGCTCGCCTGGCAGCGCTACGCGACCTTCCACAACCGCAACTTCGACCTCGCGTTCTACGCGCGCCTGGCGTGGGGCGAGTCACACGGCGATCCGTGGGAGCCCTTGCTCGATGCGCACGTGTGGGGCCTGCACTTCGTGTGGGTGCTCGAGATCCTCGGCTGGATCGGGCGGGTCGTCGGGCAGGTGCGCACGCTGCTGATCGCGCAGTCGCTGGCGGTGGCGCTCGCCACGTGGCCGATCGCGCGTATGGCCGCGCGCATCTACGCGCCCTGGTCGAGGGCTGATGCGCTCGGACCGATCGCGCGACGTGCGCCGGTGATCGCGGCGCTCGTGTGGCTGCTCCAGCCCAACCTGTGGCACGTCGCGACGTGTGACTTCCACCCCGGGACCCTCGCCGTCTTGCCGCTCGCGTGGTGCTGCGAGTCGCTTCATCGCAGGAGCGCGCACGGCCTCGTCTGGTCCTCGCTCGGGGTGCTCGCGTGTCGCGAGGATCTGGGCCTGGTCGTGGCCTTCTTCGGGCTCGCGCTCGCGCTCGCGTCGCGTCGAGGAGCTCTCCTCGAGCGCCGCATCGGCGCGGGCCTCGCCCTCGGATCGCTCGCGTACGTGGGCCTCTTCCTCGGCGTCTTTCATCCACGCTACGCGCCCACGAACGGCTCGTTCGTGCAGCACTTCGCGGCGTGGGGGGAGGGCCCGACGGACGCGATCGTGACCGTGATCGCGCATCCGCTGCGTCTCTTCGAGTGGCTGCTGAGCGCCGAGCGTGCGCCCTACCTCCTCGTGGTCACCGCGCCCCTCGCGTTCCTCGCGTTCCTCGCACCCGAGTGGCTGCTGCTCGCGGCGCCGATCCTCGGCATGAACCTCCTCTCGTCGTTTCCCACGACGCTCTTCCTCGACTCGCACTACCTCACGCCCGCGCTGCCGATCGTGGTGAGCGCGTCGCTCGTGGGGGGCGCACGGATCGCGTCGATCGGGCGTGGTCTCTCGCGCGAGATCGCGCTCGCACCGCTGCTCGTGTGCGCCGTGATCGCGCACGTGCTCGAGGGAGGCTCGCCGCTCTCGCTTCGCTACGATCGGCTCGCGTACGTCGACGACGCGACGACCGACGCGCTGCGTGACGCGCTCGCAGCGATCCCCGACGAGGCCTCGGTGCAAGCGCCCGAGCGCGTGCTCGCCCACCTCGCGGAGCGAAGGCGCCTGCGACGTGGACCGCCGCCCGAGACGCTGAGCGACTACGTGATCTTCGACGCGTGGCAGCGTCGGCTCGAGGCGCACCGCGAGGAGCTCTTGCGCACCGAGGAGGAGCCGCTCGTGCGCGACTGGCTCGCGCGCGACGATCACGCGCTCGTCTTCTCGCGCGATGCGATCTACGTGCTCGCGCGCGGCGGACGACGCGAGGGCGACGTGGCGAGCGCACACGTGGTGGGTCACGCGGATCCCGACGAAGGTCGCGCGCTCACCGCATGCCTCGCGCTGCTCGATGCCTCGGTCGCGCCCCGAGACGATGGAAGCGCGACGCTCACGCTCGAGCTCGCCGCGCGTGGTCCGTGCGCCTCCGATCTCGCGCTGCGTGTGGGCTGGGGGCATCGACCGCGGCGCGTCGACTTGATTGCAGATGGAGATCTTTCACCCGCAAGGTTCTCGGCGGGCGATCGGATCCGATCGATGCATGCGCTTTCGTCGGACGAGCTCGAGGCCATCGAAGCGCACGGGCTGCGCATCGGTGCAGTGCGCCAGAGCGGAGCGCGTCCCGACCCCGGCGATCCCCCCGCCATCGACGTCGGCCGGTGACGAGTGTGGGCTCCACCCCGCATCGTCGGTTGCGGCCGACGACTCGGGGCGTAAGTGCTCGCGAAAACCCGTGGTTCGAGCGTTGCTATGGCGCGGCCCACGGCGCCCTCGTCGTTCGAGGCGTCGTCCCACTCTCGGAGCCCTCATGTCGTTGCGTCGTCTCGCGCTCGCGTTGCTCGCCTCCTCGTTTCTCTTCTCTCCCAGCGTCTCCGAGGCGCAATCACGCGAGCCGACGCGGCGGTTCATCACGAACCAGCGCGGCGACGTCACGCTGATCGGCAACACCGCGCAGCACTGCCTCCGACGCGGGTCCGACCCAGCGTCGTACTGCGATGTCGTCCGCAACACGACGGGCGCGGGCGGCGCCGGCATCAACAACGACTTCAACATGGGCCCCGTCGACGCCGACGGTGACGGCACCACGACGATGTCGAGCGCGGCCGACCTCGCGCTCGCGTCGACGTCGACGGTGCGATGGGCCGGTCTCTACTGGTCCTGCGGCGCGCCCGCCTCGGGGATGCCCGACGCGCGTCGCACGGTTCGCTTCCGCGTGCCGGGCGGCACCTACAGCGACGTCTCAGCGAGCGTCTTCGACTCGGGCGTGACGGTCTCGGGCAGCGCGGACTACTACCAAGGCTTCGCCGACGTCACGACCGCGGTGCGCGCCGCGGGCAACGGCACGTACTGGGTCGGCGGCATGCGGTGCCGCACCGGCGCCACGAACTTGTTCGGTGGCTGGACCATGGTCGTGGCCTATGACGACACGACGCTGCCGCTGCGCAACCTGGTCGTCTACGACGCGTTCCGCGCGTACTCGACCACGGCCGTCGACGTGACGGTCACGGGCTTCCTCACGCCGGCGACCGGCAGCGTGAGCTCGCGCGTGGGCGTCGTGTTCTGGGATGGCGATCGCGGCAACCCCGACACCCTCCGCCTGATCTCGGGCGCCCGGAACACGCTGCTCGGAGCGACGCCCGGCGGGGGCGTGCTCAACCCCAACGACGACATCGGCAACAGCACGATCTCGTCGTTCGGCTCCGTCGTGGCCACGCGCCAGCCCGCGTACGGCAACACGCTCGGCTACGATCAAGATCTCTTCGCGACCGTGGATGCGCTTCCGAACAGCGCGACCACCGCGACGATCCGCGCGCAGACGGGCGGTGAGGGCATCGGCCTGGGCCTCATCACGTTCGCGACCGACATCTTCGCGCCCGACTTCGCGATGACCAAGACGGCGATGCTGAACGACCTCGACGGCAACGGCGCCGACGAGGGCGACACGATCACCTACACGCTCGTCGCGACGAACAACGGTCGCGATGCGTCGATCGGCAGCGTGATCCGCGACACGTTGCCTGCGGGCACCGAGATCGCGCCCGGCTCGAGCATCACGATCGACGGCGTGACGCGCACGATCGCGGCGGACCTCGATCAGGCCGAGGTCGCTGGCGGCGTGCTGGTGGCGCGCGTCGGCACGGGCGCGACGGGCGTCGCGGGTGGCCGCGTGGCGACGGGCGCGAGCGTGACGGTGGTCTTCACCGTCCGCATCACGAC
>JAFLCL010000383.1 GCA_017303575.1 Deltaproteobacteria bacterium | reverse complement strand
CGCACCGGCGACGCCCTCAAGTGAGAAGCCGTTGAGGTCCAGCGTGACGTTGCTGGACGTGATCTGGATGCCGCTCTTGCCCAGGGCACCCTGCACGTTGCCCGTGAGGTAGTACGAGCCGGGCTGGCTGATGCGATAGACACTGTTCGCATCACCAGGCGTGTTGGTGGAGTTGATCGCCGTCCGCGGCTCTACTTCCGCAAGAGACTTCATCGTCGCGCTCACCGCGCCCGCGGGTCCGGCCGCCACAGCGACCTCGACGTCGAGCAGCGACCCGAGCGTCTCGCGCGCAACCGAGAGCGCGTTCACATCGACGAGATCCGCCAGCGCGCCCGTCGAGCGCGCGTGCTCGCGCGTCACGCGCGGCAGCGCATGCCACGGGTAGGCGCGCATCAGTACCGAAAGCCCGCGCCGATGCGCGGGAGCACCGCGAAGACCATCACGTCGCGCAGCGCGTCGCCGGGCGCGAGCACCTCGATCGCGAGGCTGCCCTCGATCGCCGCCCAAGGCGCGAGCGGGATGTCGATGCCGAGGCTCGCCTCGCAGGTGAACGTCGCGCGGAGGTTCGGGCCCGCCTTGATCATGAAGAAGCCACCCGCCGCCGAGGCGAACGGCCGCACGTCGCCGAGATCGAGCGTGTAGCGGACCTCGGCGAGCGCGCGCAGGAAGAGCGGCGGGCTGCCCTGCGCCGCTGCCAGGCCACCACCACCGACCAAGAGCGCGACAGCGATGCCGGGCGGGAGCTCCATGCCGAAGCGCCCGTGCGCGGCCCAGCCCGGCTGGAGCACGGGCTGATCGGGCACATCGACGGTGGTGAGCGGCGTCGCGCCGAGGAGGAAGGAGCCCGACGCGCCGAACACCAGCCCGCGTCCGTCGCGCTCGATCGTGGGGTTGGGCGGATCGGTCTCGTCGTCCGCATGCCCGATCGACGACGTCCCGATCGCGCTCACCAGAGCGCCGATCACGAGCGAGCGCGCGATCGATCCGAGCCCCGTCACGCGCTCATCGCTCCGGCGGAGGCGGTGCGCTCGAGCGGGCGCAGCGCGCGTCCTTGGCACCCAGGCGCGCCGCGAGGCCATCGAGCAGCGCGAGCGTGAGGCGCCGCTGCTCGCTCTTGCCGAAGCTCGCGAGCTCCACTGCGGTGCGCAGGCGCACGAGCGAGGCCAGCACCTCGGTCGCGTCCGCGACGTCGGGCACGCGCTTGCTCTCGGCCGTCACCGCAGCCTCGAGCTGCGAGATCGCGCCCAGCGTGCTCAGCGCGC
Organism: Deltaproteobacteria bacterium; assembly: GCA_017303575.1. Taxonomy (GTDB): domain Bacteria; phylum Myxococcota_A; class Polyangia; order Polyangiales; family Sandaracinaceae; genus JAFLCL01. The sequence continues at coordinate 4,989 of JAFLCL010000383.1, read as the reverse complement.
GGTGATGCGCGCGCGAGGCCTCGAGGCGTCGATCGAGGTCGGTCACCGTGGTCGGCTCGCACACCAAGTGCTCGATCCCGAGACCGCGGTCGATCGCTTGGTCCGCGCTCACCTCGTTGCCGCACGTCACGCAGCGCACCTTGGCCTTCCGCGGCGGCGCGGGAGGCCGCGCGTCGGAGACGGGTCGCGGTCGTCGGAAGAAACCTTCCACACGCCGAGCATACCTCGTGTGCGCAGCAAACGACTCGGGCGAATCGTGCGCGGGGGTCTCTTCATGCGGCGAGCCTCGTGCTACCGGTCGGGGCCATGCGGCACCGACGCGACGATCTGCGATGGAACGGCTGGGGACGGCTCGAGCAGGCCTTCGAGACCAAAGGAAAGGACGAGGCCGTGTGGGCGTTCGTCGCGAACGCGCTCGGCACTGCGCGCCTGCCGAGCACGCCAGCCCCCAGCCTCGAGGACACCACGCTCCCCGCCTCGCGCGCCGACGCGGCCTTCGTCGAGCGTCTCGCGCAGGTGACGAACGCTTCGCGCGTGACCACCAGCGCGCGCGAGCGTGCGTTCCACGCGTACGGCCGCAGCTACTACGACCTCCTGCGCCTCCGCAGCGGCGCGCTCGATCACGCGCCCGACGTCGTCGTGTACCCGGAGTCGGAGAGCGAGGTCACCGCCGTGCTCGCGCTCGCCGAGGAGGCGCGCTTCGCCGTCGTGCCGTTCGGCGGGGGATCGAGCGTGGTGGGCGGCGTCGAGGCGAGCGGCGGCCCCGCGCACGCGGGCGTGCTCACCATCGACACCACGCGCATGACGCGCGTGCTCGACGTCGACGGCGTCTCGCGCACGGCCACGATCGAGGCCGGCATCTACGGCCCCGCGCTCGAGGAGGCGCTGAGCCAGCGTGGCTTCGTGCTCGGGCACTTCCCGCAGAGCTTCGAGCACTCGACGCTCGGCGGCTGGATCGCGGCGCGCGGCGCAGGTCAGCTCTCGAACCGCTACGGCACCGTCGAGAAGCTGCTCGTGGCGGCCACCGTCGCCACGCCGCGCGGCCTCCTCACCACGAGCGCCTTCCCCGCCTCCGCCGCGGGCCCGAACCTCAACCAGATCGTGTGCGGCTCCGAGGGCACCGTCGGCGTGATCACCAAGGCCACGGTGAAGCTCCACCCGCTGCCCGAGGCGCGAAAGATCTTCGCGTTCCTCTTCAAGAGCTTCGACGAGGGCGTCACCGCCGTGCGCGCGCTCGTGCAGGAGGAGGCAGGCGCCGCGATGATGCGCCTCTCGGACGGAGAGGAGACGCGCTTCTTCGGCTCGTTCCGTCACGTGATCGAGCCCTCGCGCGTGAGCGAGTTCGCCGAGGGCGCGCTGGGCCTCGTGGGCTACGACCAGAAGTGCGTGCTCATGGTGTGCGTGGAGGGCGACGCCGAAGAGGTCGCCCACAAGGTGAAGCGCATCCGCGGCATCGCGCGCTCGCGTGGTGGCCTCTACGTGGGCGAGGGCCCCGGCAAGTCGTGGTGGAAGCGTCGCTTCGAGATGCCCTACCTGCGCGACCCGATGCTCGATCACGGCGTGGGCGTCGACACGCTCGAGACGGCGACGGAGTGGTCGAACGTGCCGCGCCTCTACGACGCCGTGCGCCTCGCGATCCGCAGCACGCTCGAGGCAGAGGGACGTCGCGTGATCGTGATGGCCCACATCTCTCACAGCTACCTCGACGGCTGCAGCCTCTACTTCACGTTCATCTTCCTCCGCGACACGGCGCGCGAGATCGCGCAGTGGAAGGCCGTGAAGCACGCGGCGTCGCAGGCGATCGTGAGCCACGGCGGCACCATCAGCCATCACCACGGCGTGGGCGCCGACCACGCGCCCTACCTCGAGACGGAGAAGGGCGCGCTCGGCCTCGACGTGCTCGCCCACGTCCGCAAGGCCCTCGATCCCAAGGGCACGATGAACCCCGGCAAGCTGTTGGGGCCTCGTTCTTAGGCGCTGCTCCTCACTTCGTTCGTCGCATCGCGAGGGGGCGCGCCCCTCGCCCAGTTTCGATGCGGAACCGGGCCCCGCTCCCGCGGGGTTCGACTCCGCTGCGCTTCGCTCCGCTGCGTCTCACCCCCGCTTCGCGTTCCGACGCGGGGCCCCAGCCCCACGTCGGCGCTTCGGGGAGACGTCGTCCTGCCTCAACCGTCCTGCCTCAACCAGGATCGTTGCGACGTCTCTTCTTCGGGCCGGGGCGCACGCGGTGCGTGTGCGCGTCGAGGCGCAGGCGCGTGAAGGGCACGTGCGCGTGGCAGCGGTCCTCCATCGCGCGTGCTCGCGCGTCCGGCAGGTGCGCGATCGACGTGGCGAGCTCGGGCCAGCGCTCGGGGTGCTCGGCGAGCACACGCGCCCAGCGGCTCGGGGGTCCTGCGAGGCCGCGATCCCACGCGTCGTCGGGGTGCAGCTGCGCGTCGCACGCGCCGCACGCGGAGCATCGCCCGAGCGCGATGCGGTCGGGCGCAGTCAGCGTCGGGAGCGCGCGCGGCTCGGTCACGCACCGCAGCGTCGCACGCAGCCGGTCCGTGACGAAAGGTGGCGAAGCTTGACGTCGAGAGCGACCGCCCTACTATCGAGCACCTCTCTACCTCGCTCGTTCGAGCCAGACAGAGTGACAACGTTCTTGCAGGTCGCCGTCCGTTCCGTTCTGTCGGACCTGCTTGGAGACACAATCACCGGAGCCTCATGAGCAGGTCCGAGAAGGCGGGTCGAATGACCAGCGGCCAGATCGTTTCGTTGGGTCAGGGGCACGACGCAGGCGTGTTCTCGCGGTACTCGGAGGCGAACATCCCCACCGAGTACGGGACGTTCCGCGTCGTCTGCTACCGCGAGCGCGTGCTCTCGTCCTTCGACGGCGAGAGCTCGTTCAAGGAGCACCTCGCGATCGTGAAGGGCGAGCTGCGCGGCGGCGAAGAGATCCCCGTGCGCGTCCACAGCGAGTGCCTCACGGGTGAGGTCCTCCACTCGCTCAAGTGCGACTGCCGTGAGCAGCTCGATCACGCGCTCGCGCGCATCGGCAAGGAAGAGCGGGGCGCGGTGCTGTACCTCCGACAGGAGGGGCGCGGCATCGGCCTGGGCAACAAGCTCAAGGCCTACGCGCTCCAGGAGCGAGGCGTCGACACCGTCGATGCCAACCGCATGCTCGGCCTGCCCGACGACCTGCGTCGCTTCGACATCGCGGCGTTCATGCTCGCCGACCTCGGCGTGCGCTCGGTGACGCTGCTCACGAACAACCCGCTCAAGGTGAAGAGCCTGCGCGCGGAGGGTGTGCACGTGGTGCGGCGCGAGCCGGTGCGCATCGAGCCGAACGTCCACAACGTCGAGTACCTGCGCACCAAGGGCCGCCGCATGGGCCACGAGCTCATGGGGCATCCGCTCGACGAGTCGAAGGCCTCGGACGTCGAGGGTGATCTGGCGGCGGGCTCGTCGGCCACGGATCCCGTGGCCACCGACGCGCCCGCGCACGACACGGGCAAGCGGCCCGTGAGCGCGATCCCGTTCCCTCGACGGGCCGGTTGATCGACGTTCGGGCGCTGCTCGCTGGCGTGCGGGCCGCTACAGTGCGCGCGATGCCGCCTCGCCCTCTGCTCGCCTCGGTCGCGCTCGCTGCGTGCGTCGCGGCGTGCTCGAGCTCGCGCGGCCCCGAGATCGGCGAAGGTCCCTGCTCGAACGGGATCGACGACGACGGCGACATGCTCGCCGACTGCCGCGATCCCGCGTGTCAGCTCTTCACGTGGTGCAGCGCCGCGCCCGACGGGGGACGTCCCGATGCGCACGTGCCCGACGCCAGCCTCGACGCGGGCGACGTCGGTGAGATCGCGTGCAGCGAGCCGCTCGATCTGGTGATCGTGCTCGACGTGTCGAGCTCGATGACCGACGACGTCGCGCGCCTGCGCGATCTCGCGCCCACGATCTTCGCGGAGGCGCGCGCGGCGAGCACGGCCGCGCAGATCTCGCTCGTGGTCTTCGTCGACGATGCGCGGGCCGTCGCGGGGTGCGAGCCGTTCGAGTCCGCCGAGCTCCTCGCCGGTGAGCTCGATCAGTGGCGCGTGTTCACCGAGACCAACCGCAGCCCGGTGTCGGACCTCGAGAACGTCGACTGCGTGGAGAACTCGCTCGACGCGATCGCCACGGCGCTCACGGGCTGCGAGTGGCGCGAGGGAGAGCGCGTGATCCTGCACGTCACCGACGACACGTTCGCAGAGCGACCCGCCGTGCTCTCGGGGCCGTTCGGCCCGGGCGTGCTCGTCGCCTCCACCTACGTCGAGGTGTCGGACGCGCTCGCGCGAGAGGACACGACCTTCTTCGCGCTCACCGCGAACGGCCCGGGCGCCTCGTGCGGCGGACCTGCGACGAGCCCCGACGTGGGCCGCGGCTTCCACATGCCGTACGGCACCGACGTGTCGCTCCCCACGCGCACCAGCGGTGAGGCCTGGGATCTGCGCGCCATGCGCGACGGAACGTTCGATCTCGCGCCCGCGCTGGCATCGGCTCTCTCGCGTCGCGTGTGCGTCCCGTGATCCCGCCGTCGCCGCCGCCCGAGGCGCCCGAGCCCGCGATCGAGACAGCTCCGCCTCCGACCACGAACGAGCCGACGGACGGTGCGCGCGAGGGCTCGCAGCTCTTTCACGCCGCCCTCGTGTTCGGGCTCATCCCCGGGGTGTCGGTGCTGCTCGCGCTCGTCGGCTGGATGCGCCTGCGCGCCGAGGAGCCTCGCTGGGCGCTGCGCCTCGCCGGCCTCGGTGCGCTCGACGTGCTGGTGTTCGTCGCGCTCGGCATCGCCACGGCGATGACCGCGGCGCAGCTCGGACAAGGCGGGCTGCTCGCGCCGATGGGGACGCCACCCTCGACCAGCACCACGGGCGCGCCGGCGCCGCTCGATGCGAGCCTCGCGCCGCGACCTCGCATCGGCGTCGTGGTGGACGAGCACGTGCGCGTGATCACCGTGGCGCCCGGCTCGCCCGCGGC
>JAFLCL010000382.1 GCA_017303575.1 Deltaproteobacteria bacterium | reverse complement strand
CGCGTCGCGCGGTCTGCGCGTCGTGCGCGGCGGATCGTGGTGGCACCACGTCGATCGCGCCGAAGTGCACGACCGCCGCGGCGTGCCCGCCGCGAACCCGAACCCGCACCGCTTCGGCTTCCGCTGCGCGGACGACCTCACGCGATGAACGGGGTCGAAGTCGAGGCGATGCCGTCGCTGCCCGGCATGTGTGGGGCAGAGATCATTCCGCTGCTGATCACGCTCGGTCTGTTCCTCTGGGGACGCTCGGTCGCGGACAAGCACGGCACGCGCGGCTGGCGGCTCGCCTCGTGGATGCCGATCGTCGCGATCGTCGTTCATCACCTGGGGATCGCGGGCACCGTCGTCGGCTTGGTGATGTCCTTCGGTGCCGTCGCGAGCGTGCCGGCGGCCGAGCGGGCATCGGCGCTCTCGGACGGCATCGCGACGGCGATGTGGTCGACGGCGATCGGCCTCGGCCTCTCGCTGACGCTCTACCTGGCGTCGGTGATCACGTTCTCGATCGGATCCTTCCGTGCACCTCTGGCGGACCGCGCTGTCACAGAGTGAGCGCGATCAGCGGGTGCGCTTCTTCGTCTTCTTCTCGAGGTCCGCGCCTTCGCACGGCGGTCGAGAGACGACGGCGGGCATGCGGGCGATCACCCAGTCGATGAACGCGCGCAGTTGTGGCGGCATGAGCTCGCGCTCGGCGTACACGATCGAGATGCGGCTCTCGCCGCCGATCACGTCGGGAAGTACCTGCACCAGGAGCCCTCGCTCGATCGGCTCGCGCGCCATGATCTCGGGCATCACTGCGATGCCCATGCCCGCGAACACCGCTTCGCCGATCACGCGGTAGTCGTTCGCGAACATGTGGCCGTCCACGCGCACGGTGCCGCCGCCGACGCGCGGCCACGTCGTCTGCGCGTGCTCGCCGCGACGAAAGCCCATCAGGCAGCGGTGCCCCGCGAGGTCCTTCAGCGTGCGCGGCGTGCCGTTCGCTTCGAGGTAGCGCGGTGAGGCGACGGCCATCGATCGACTTCGCGAGATGAGCCGCGACACGAGTCCCGACTCGAGCTCCGCGTCGCTCGCGCGGAGCGCCGCGTCGTAGCCCTCACGCGCGAGATCGACGTGTCGCGTGGAGAAGTCGAAGTGGCAGCGGACCTCGGGGTGCGCGCGCGCGAAGGCGAGCAGCACGTCGACGAACTCGCGCGTCGAGACGGGTGGCAGCGACACGCGCAGCTCGCCACGCAGCGCTCCATCGCCGCGCCGCACCGACGCCTCCGCCTGCGTGATCGCGTCGAGGGCCACGCGTGCTCGGTGGTAGAGGAGCTCGCCCGCGTCGGTGATCGCGAGGCTGCGCGTCGTGCGACGTACGAGGCGCGTCCCGAGACGCTCTTCGAGCCGCGCGAGCCTGCGGCCCAACGTGGCGCGCGGGATCTTCAGCTGCTGCGCAGCCTTCGAGAGCGACTTGGCCTCGACGACGCGGGTGAATGCGAGGAGCTCGGCGGTCTCGAGCGGCTCGGCGCTCGCGGTACGGGCTTTCGTCATCTGGATCGTTTGGTAGCAGATGAAGCTCACTCGCGCGCAATGGCACCCAATCGATCGGATACGCAGGTACGCCCCACAGGAGGTTCGTTCCCATGGGCAAGACGATTGGTTACTGGGTCGCCACCGGCCTCATCGCGTTCGCGATGGGCGCAGGCGGTCTGATGGATCTGATGCAGCCGCCGGAGCTGATGGAGGGCATGCGTCACCTCGGCTACCCCGACTACTTCGCGACGGTGCTCGGCGCCTGGAAGGTGCTCGCCGCCGTGGCGATCCTCGCGCCGGGCTTCCCGCTCCTCAAGGAGTGGGCGTACGCGGGCATCGTGTTCGACCTGACGGGCGCGGCGGCCTCTCACGCCTTCTCGGGCGACGACGCGAGCAAGGTCATCACACCGATCGTGCTCCTCGGCATCGCTGTCGCGTCGTGGGCGTTGCGTCCCGAGTCGCGCCGCCTGCGCGCCGAGTCGCGCGTCTCGACGCCGTCCCCCGCGCCGTTGGCGCTCTCCGAGGTCAGAGCTTCGTGACGGTCTGATCGATCGTTCCGAAGATCGACTGACCGTTCCCGTCGCGCATCTCGATCTGCACGCGATCGCCGTAGGCGAGGAAGGGCGTGGTGGGCTTGCCGCTCGCGAGCGTCTCGCGCGTGCGCTTCTCGGCGAGGCACGAGACGCCGCGCGCGGGATCTTCGTTCGACACCGTGCCGCTCCCGAGGATGGTGCCGGCGCCGTAGGCACGCGTCTTGGTGAGGTGCGCGATCAGCTCGTAGAAGGAGAAGTGCATCTCGGGGCCCGCGTTCGGGTCTCCCGCGAGCTCGCCGTTGAGGCGCGTGACGAGCGGCAGGTGGACGCGGCCGTCCTTCCACGCCTCGCCGAGCTCGTCGGGCGTGACGGCGAAGGGCGAGAACGCGCTCGCGGGCTTGCTCTGGAAGAAGCCGAAGCCCTTCGCGAGCTCGTCGGGGATGAGGTTGCGCAGGGTCACGTCGTTCACGAGGACGACGAGCCGCACGAATCGGTGCGCCTCTTCCTTCGTGGTGCCCTGGGGCGTGTCGCCGAGGATCACCGCGACCTCGGACTCGAAGTCGCAGCCCCACGCCGGATCGCGGAGCGGGATCGGATCCGTGGGAGAGAGCAGGACGCTCGAGCCACCCTGGTAGACGAGCGGATCGGTGCGCAGCGTGGCCGGCGGCTCGGCGCCGCGCGCTTTCCGCACGAGCACGATGTGGTTGATGTAGGCCGACCCATCGACCCACTCGTAGGCGCGGGGCAGGGGCGAGGCGAGCAGCGCGGGCTCGAGCGCGTGCGTCGTCGCGCTGCCACTCTCCACGTGCGCCGAGAGCTCGGCGAGGCGAGGCGCGCAGGCGTCCCAGTCGTCGAGCGCGGCCTGCATCGTGGGCGCGATGGAGGCTGCGTGTGCGTAGCGAGCGCCGTCCTTCGAGACGACGATCAAGGCACCATCACGACCCGTGCGGAGCGACGCGAGCTTCATGCGCAGTCGCATACCGGATCACGCGGAGCCTGGCCACGCGCTCGCTCACGGAGTCTTCGGGTCCCCTTCGCAGGAAGCCTTCGGCGAGATCCTCAGCGCGCGTGATCGAGCAGCCACGCGAAGACGTCGGTGACGCCGCCGACTCTTCCGCCGTGGCTTCCATCGAAGGCCTCGACCCAGCCGCAGTGATCGCTACCGCCCGTGCGGCAGGGCACCAGCGTGAGCGCGGGATCCTCGCTCGGCCGCGCGCCGCAGTCGTTCTGGATGCGGCTCAGGTAGGTCTGTGAATTGGAGGGCGGCTGCAGCGTGTCGAACTCGCCGTGGAACGCCCACACGGGGACATCGATCATGGAGCACACGGGCGTGCGTTCGTCGTAGGTCGAGCCGATCGGTATCGCGGCGGCGAAGCGCTCCGCATGCATCGAGGCCACGGTGAACGTGCCCTGTCCGCCCGTGCTGAGGCCGCTGACGTAGGTCCGCGTCGCATCGACCGGGAACGCGGCCGCGACGTCGTCCAGCGCGGCGATCGGGAGCATGTGGTTGGTCCAGCCCCAGCAGCCCCCGTGCACAGTCTCGATGCAGTGCGGAGCCACGACGATGAAGGGGAAGTCCTCGTAGCGACCCGGCTCCGACACGATGCGCTCGAGCAGGCCGCCATCCATCGCGAGGCCCGTCGCGTCGGGCACCGCCGTGGCGCCGCCCCAGCCGTGGAGGAAGAGGATCGTGGGTCGCGGCGTGGTGGGATCGGCGCGGTACACGTCGGGCACGAAGACGGCGGTCTCGAGCGGGTTGGGGCCGAAGGTGATGGTGCGGATCGTGAGGAGCGGCTCGGCGGACGAGGACTCGGTCCACACGAGCGACTCGCGCGACCCATCGGCGAGCTGCCGGTGCGCCACGACGTGGAAGTCGATCGACGTCTCCTCCGCGTGCCTCACCTGGATGCGGGTGATGCCGATGCCGGCGAGCACGTCGGGTGATGCAGCGGGCATCGCGAGGACGGCGTCCTCCGTGGGGTCGCCTCCGATGCCGGGGATCGTGAGGGCCGTGTGTAGCGTCGCGGGGCCGTTGATCGCGACGTCGAGGTAGGTGCTGCGCGCGCCGACGTGGGCCTCCACGCCGAGCGTCAGCGGCGGTGCGCACGAACCATCGGAGAGGCGAACGTCACCCGTGGCGCACGCAGCGTCGGCGCCGTACGCGTCGAGGCCCGCATCGGTCGCTGCGTCGTCGGAGGCGCCAGCGTCGAGCTCGGGGTCGCGCCACGCATCGAGCATCGAGCCCTCGCGAGGGTCGTAGTTCTGGCGGCCGCACGCTCCGAGCACGAGGAAGCACGCGCCGACTGCGATGCGGGTGCGCACGCGCCCATCCTGCACCAGCCGCGAGGCGTGATCCACGCCCCACTTTTTTGACGGCACGTGCGCGGACCCGTTATCCGAGCCTCGGGAGGCATGCTCATGATCAGCTCGTTCTCGCGCGGCACGCTCGCGCTCGGTGTCGTCTCGTCTCTTGTCACGCTCTCGGCTTGCAGCTCGACGCACGCGCCGACGCAGGTGGGCTCCGGGATCTACGAGCTGACCGTCACGACGGAGCGCGACGCGTGCTCGCCCGCTCGCAACACCGGCGTGATGGGACAGGTCGCCGTGGTGTCGTCGGACGACGTGCTGAACATCGGCCTCGCGGACGGCGCGCGCGTGTCGCTCGATCAGGCCTCGGGCTTCCACGGCGCGTACGACGTGCCGATCGCCACGTGCGCAGGTGCATCGCTCCACCGCGAGTGGACGGTCGTCGGCTCGACGCCCGGCGGCTTCTCGCTCGCCTACCAAGAAGAGTGGATCGGCATCGCGGGATGCCCCGGCGTCGCGATGCCGGAGGCGCCCAATCAGGACTGCCGCGCCGACCTCGTGCTCGACTATGCGCGCATGGAAGCGTGCGACGCGCCGTGCGAGCTGCGCCTCGCGGCCAGCGGTCCGACCTGCAGCTGCTCGTGACGTAGGAGCTGTCGCGCGACGCGCGCGCTCAAGTTCCGATCGACGCTCGCCGATGTGCCGATCGACCCCTCGCGGTCGGAGGCATGCCCATGATCAGCTCGCTCTCGCGCGGCCCGTGCGCGCTCGGTGTCGTCTCGTCTCTCCTCGTTCTCTCTGGCTGCAGCGCGACGCATGCAGCGACCGAGGTGAGCTCGGGCATCTACGAGCTGACGGTGTCGACGGAGCGCGACGCGTGCTCGCCCGCGCGCAGCACCGGCGCGATGGGACAGGTCGCCGTCGTGTCGTCGGACGACGTGCTGAACATCGGCCTCGCCGACGGAGCAAGGGTGTCGCTCGATCAGGCCTCGGGCTTCCACGGCGCCTACGACGTCTCGATCGCGACGTGCGCGGACGCATCGCTCCATCGCGAGTGGACCGTGCTCGACGCGAGCTCGGGCGGCTTCTCGATCGCGTACCGCGAGGAGTGGATCGGCATCGGCGGTTGCGCGGGGCTCGCGATGCCCGAGGCGCCAGACCGAGACTGCCGAGCCGATCTCTTGCTCGACTACGCGCGCATGGAGGCGTGCGAGGCGCCGTGCGAGCTGCGCTTGGCTGCGACCGGTCCGACGTGCAGCTGCCCCTGAGCGACGCACGACGATCGTGATGCGCGCCTGATCGCGTACGATCGCGGGCCGATGCGCTCCGCCCTCGTCGTCGCCCTGTCGCTGCCGCTCTGCTCGGCGTGCACGCCGTTGCGACCGCTCGAGGCCGTGGACGACGCGGGCCTCGATGCACGCGCGACGATGGATGTCGGCGCACCCCGCGACGCATTCGGTCCCGACGTGCCCGGGCTCGATGCGCGCACGCTCGATGCACCCGGGCTCGATGCGCGCACGAACGACGCCGGCCCACCGGACGCGTGGACGCCCGATGCGTACGTGGTGCCCGACGCCGCCACCGACGCCCCCGTGCCACCGAGCGACGGAGGGATGGGCTGCACGGTGTTCGCGCGCGGGCTCTCGTGCACGCTCGCGGGCACACGTACGTTCGTCGTGCCCGCGGGCGTACGCATGCTCCACCTCGCTGCGGTCGGAGGCGGTGGTGGCGGGTACGACGGAACCGATGGGCGTCGCGCGGGTGGCGCATCGAGCTTCGTCGAGACCGACGTGATGGTGACGCCGGGCGCCGTGCTCTTGGTCGTCGTCGGTGCCGGCGGAGGCGGCTCTCCGCGGGGCTGCGGCGGTGGTGCAGGCGGCGGGGGCGGGCTCAGCGGGGTCTTCGACGACGCAGGCGGGCTGCTCCTC
>JAFLCL010000381.1 GCA_017303575.1 Deltaproteobacteria bacterium | reverse complement strand
GGCGCGGCTGCTCGCGCGGGGCATCGTGCCGGGCGAGCGTGTCGTGATCGCGGGCGACCGTGCGACGCGCGAGGCCGAGCTCACCACGCTGGCCGACACGCTCGCTCGCCACGGCGCGAAGGTCGAGGGCCCGCACGCGCTCGATCGCGTCGTGCGTGCCGATGGCCGCAACCACGTGAGCTCGGTGACGCTGCGGGAAGGCGAGGCGCGCAAGAAGCACGCGTGCGACCTGCTCGTCGTCGGTCCTCGCACGAGCGCGAGCTACGAGCTCGCGGTGCAGGCCGGCGCCAAGACGACGCTGCGCGAAGGATCCTTCGAGCTCGTGCACGCGCCGGGCGCGCACGCGACCTGGATCGTCGGGAGCGCGCGCGACCTCGCGCTCAGAGGTGCCGAGCGCGGGCGTGTGATCGAGGACGGTGAGCGCGCTGCGCGCGAGATCGTCGCCGCCCTCGGGGGCGAGGGGGCGCGATGAGCAAGATCATCGTGTGCCGCTGCGAGGACGTGACGCTCCACGAGATCGACGAGGCGATCGAGGCGGGCCACAAGGATCTCGAGTCGGTGAAGCGCTTCACCGGCTTCGGCACCGGCTTCTGTCAGGGCAAGCAGTGCGTCGCGCTCTGCGCGCGCTTGCTCGCGGAGCGTGGTGGCGAGGTGGCGACGATGCCGATCACGCCCCGACCGCCCTTCCATCCCGTCGCGATCCACGCGCTCGCGCAGCTCGTGCGTGACGACGACGAGGATGCGACGTGATCGATCGCGAGCACGCACGACCTCCCGCGCTGCCCAGCGCGCCGCTGCCCGAGTCGGCCGACGTGGTGATCATCGGCGGCGGGATCATGGGGCTCGCGACGGCGTGGAACCTCGCGCGCCTTCACGAAGGGAAGACCCCGCTACGGATCGTCGTGATCGAGAAGGGCTACCTCTGCGGCGGCGCCTCGGGCAGGAACGGCGGCGGCGTGCGCGCGCAGTGGGCGAGCGAGACGAACATCCGCTTGATGAAGCGCTCGATCGCGCTCTGCGCGGACTTCGCGACGCGCATGCGCATCAACGTGTGGTTCCGTCGCGGCGGCTACCTGTTCCTCGCGCGCACGGACGAGCGCGCGAAGCAGCTCGCGGCCTCCGCGGAGCTGCAGCGCGAGCACGGTCTGCCGACGCGCGTGATCGAGCCGGGCGAGGTGAAGGAGATCGTCCCCGAGCTCGACGTGTCGCGCGTGGTGTGCGCGAGTTGGAACCCCGACGATGGTGTGGTGTTCCCGTGGCCGTTCGTGTGGGGCTACGCGCGCGCCGCTGTGTCGCTCGGTGTCTCGCTGCACACGCACACGGCGGTGGAGGATCTGGTCACGGAAGGCTCGCGCGTGGTGGGCGTGGTCACCTCGCGCGGGGTGGTGCGCGCGCCCCGTGTGCTCGTGTGCGCGGGCGCCTGGAGCCCCACGATCACCGAGAAGGTCGGCGTGACGTTGCCCAGCAAGCCGCACCGTCACGAGATCTGCTCGACCGAGCCGCTCAAGCCGTTCTTGCGTCCGTTGGTGGGCGATCTCCAGAACGGGCTCTACTTCTCGCAGTCCATGCGCGGCGAGATCGTGGGCGGCATCTCGAACGAGCGTGTGCCCGAGGGCCTCGATCAGCGGAGCAGCGCGCGCTTCTTGGGCCTCTACGCGAAGGCCTTGTCGGAGGCGATGCCCATCCTCGGGCACGTGAAGATCCTCCGGCAGTGGGCGGGCTGCTACGACCTCACGCCCGATGGCAATCCGCTCTGCGGCGAGGTCGACGAGGCGCCGGGCCTGTTCCTCATGAGCGGCTTCATGGGGCACGGCTTCATGATCGCGCCGATCATGGGCGAGCTCTTCGCGAAGCACCTCCTGTTCGGCGAAGAGCGCGAGCTCTTCGATCGCTGGAACCTGCGTCGCTACCGCGAGGGCAAGCTGCTCAGCGAGTCGATGATCCTGGGTTGAGCCCGCAGCGCTCAGGCTTGCGCCGTGCGGGCCCAGCCCGTACAAGCGGCGAGTCGAGCGTGCTCGACGACTGACAACTGAATCGTCGCGCGGTCGCCCGTCGTCAGCATCGATGGGCGCGAAAGAGGGAAGCCGGAACGTGAGCACGCCATCGATGGGTGCGCGCGAAGCCGGCGCGGCCCCCGCCACTGTGATCGGGGACGAAGCAGCGAACGTCACTGGAGCCAGCCTCGCCGAGAGGAGCTCCGGGAAGACGCTGCCGAGGACGAACCGAGAGCCAGGAGACCTGCCGTGTGACTTGCGTGCCTGACCTCCACGGGTGTCTGGAGTCGTCGAGCACATCGTCCGCCGTTGGCCGATTCGTGAGCAGTCCTCGCGAGGAGATCACGCGCGTGACGATGCCCTCCGAGGTTCGGTGCGCCCCTCTCCACGCGGGCGGCGTGGACTCGGAGGCAAGCATGAAGATCGAATCGATGGTCGGTGGTGGTGTGCGCGTCGTCGCGTGCGCGGTGGTGGTCTCGTCGGCGATGGGCGTGATGGGCTGCAACGGCGGCGGCACGACGGGCGAGGCGCCCGAGATCGCGGGCAGGTACACGGACGCCTTCGGCGGATCCCACACCGTGACGGCGACGCGCTGGGAGCAGACCGGCGAGGGCTTCTCGTCGGGCTTCAGGTTCACGCTCGTGGACAACGACGAGGACTGGGCGGTCGCGCAGAACGACGCGACCAACGAGTACGCGCCGAGCCTGTACAGCCGCTTCGAGTGGGTCGAGGCCGGCGGCGTCCTCTACTTCTGTCAGTCGCCCTTCGACGCGGCGACCGAGGCGGCGGCGATCGACAGCGCGCGCCCGGGCCGCGGCGATCCCGCCAACAGCGGCTGCGGGATGTTCGGCTGGAGCGCGCTCACGGACGCGCCGTGACCAACCCCGTCATGCCGCTGCGTTGGCCCAAGGGGCCGTTCCCCGAGCGCTACCGCTTCGGCGCGGTCGAGGCGCGGCTCGCCACCGCCTGGCACGCGGACGACGAGGTGAAGCTCGCGCCGCTGCTCACGAGCCTCGCGCTCGTTCCGCCGCACGATCCGTGGGTTCGCGTGTACACGGCGAGCGAGAGGCACGAGGAGGCGTGGCACGACGCGCTCCGTGCACGCGCGACCGAGCTCGGCGCCACGGCGTTCCGATGGATCGCGCCCGCGCGCGAGCGACGTGACGCGACGGAGCCGAGCGCCGACGTCATCGGCATCGTCCCCACGACGGACGTCGTCGACGCCGTCTCGGCCGTCGGCGTCGCTGGGCCCAGCCACGGCATCGGGATGCCGGCCATCGTGCGGTTCCTCGTCACGCTGCGATCGTTCGGTCGCTACGAGATCGAGGCGATGGGCGAGGACGCGATCGTGCTCCGCTACACGCCCAAGTCGGACGAGGCGCTCACGCGCGTGGCCGATCGGGTGCTCCACCTCTGTCCACCGCTCGCGCGCTCGAGCACCGCCGAGGCCATCGCCAGCTCGATCCGAGCGCGCGGCCGCCTCGAGATGGACTGGGCATGAGGGCCCTCGTGCTCGGCGCATCGCTCGTGCTCGTCGGCTGTGGGCACGAGCCGCTCGGTCACTACGCGGACGAGATCGTCGAGGCGCCCGGCGCCACGGGCGTGAGCTACGGCGATCCCACGCGCGCCGTGAACGGCGTGCGCGGCGGTGGCACGCACGCAGGCAGCCTCGATGTGTACTCGCTCGACGATCGCGAGCGCACGCACCTCGTGCTCGCCTTCTCCGCGCGCACGATCACGAACACGCCGGGCCCCGATCTCGTGGTCTTCGAGAACGGCTTCCAGGAGACCAGTCGCGACGCGTTCTTCATGGATCCCGTGATCGTCGAGGTCTCGCGTGACGGCGCGCGCTGGCTCGCGTTCCCCCACGACTACGTCGCGGCAGACGAGACGGTGTACGAGCCATACCCCGAGGCGTGGGACGGCTTCGCCGGCGTGACGCCCGTCGTCGTGAACGTCGATCGCGATCCGATGGATCCCCTCTCACCGACGGCGGGCGGCGATGCGTTCGACCTCGACGAGCTCACGGGCGAGACGGACGACGATCGGGCGCTCGCAGCCGAGATGAAGCGCGAGGGCGTGCGCTACGTGCGCCTCTCGAGCGCCTCGCGCGCCATCAACCCCGACACCGGTGTCGCGTACCCACGCGATCCGGTGAGCGACGGCGCAGACATCGATGGCGTCGCCGCGCGCACGCTCGCGCCGATCGACGGATCCCCCTGATGCGCTGGGGAGGCGTCTCGCTGCTGCTCGTCGTCGGCCTCGCGACCGGCTGCGTGGGCGAGGACCCTTGTCGAAGCGCGGAGCTCCAGCCGATCGCGCGTCCGCGCCTCGCGATCGTGATGAGCGACTACGCCTCGAGCACGATCGCGATCGTCGACGACGACGGATTCGTGATCGCCCCGTGGCTCGACTCGGGCTCGCGGCCGCCCCAGCTCGTCGCTGCGCTCTCGGGCGACGTGGTGCTGCCGCGCGTGATGCCCGAGGCGCAGGCGCTGGTCTTGATCGATCGCTACCAGACCGATGTGCTGACGCGCGTGCCGTTCGCCGAGCCAGAGGCGATCACGCAGTACGATCTGCGCGGCGGCCGCACGAGCGGCGCGAGCCCCAACCCGCAGGACGTCCTCGCCCTCCACGACGGACGCTGGCTCGTCTCGCGCTTCAACCCGGCCGAGGACGCGAGCGCACCGACGCTCGCGCACGGCAACGATCTCGCGATCCTCGACGCATCACACACGGTGGTCGATCGCATCGATCTCGCCGCCGATGTGACGATCGAGGGCGAGCGCTACTTCGCGCGTCCGTCGGCCCTCGCTGCGATGAGAGACGGCCTCGTGCTCGTGGGCCTCGCGCGCCTCTCGTCGTTGATCACGCGGCGGACGGGCCCGGGCGCGGTGGCGCTGCTCGATCCCGACACGCGCGCCGTGCAGGTGCTCGAGCTCGACGCGCTCTCGAACTGCGCGATGGTGGCGCCCTTCCCCGACGACGCCGCGCGCGCGCTCGTGCTCTGCCGCGGCGACGCGTTCGGTGAGGACGAGACGCGAAGTGGGCTCGTCGAGGTGGCGATCGAGGCGGGCGTGCTCCTCGAGGTGCGTCGTTTCACGCTGTCGAACGATGCCGAGCTGCCTCCGCCGAGCAACGGCCTCGTCCCGCTCGATGCATCGCGCGCTGCGTACGTGTCCTCGGGCTCGGTGCGCGAAGCCCGCGTGGATCGGCTCGTCCTGCTCGACCTCGAGTCGGCCTCCACGCGCGTGATCACCGACAGCACGCCGACACCCTTCGAGCTCGGCGAGGGCACGCTGGACCGCGACGACGGCACGCTGCTCGTGCCCGACGGCAACGCACGCGCCGTGCGCGTCTTCGATGCCCGGACGCTCGAGGAGCGCGATGCGATCACGCTCGAGGGCGCGTGCGTGCCCTTGACCCCGCGGCAGGTCGTGGTGCTCACGCGCCCCTGACGAGTTGACCTCCGAAGATCGCCGGGTGACGGTTCGGGGATGCGCGGAAGTTCGGCGTTGGCGCTCTGCGCGCTCTGGGCAGCGGTGGGGCTGGGAGCGCCCGGGTGTGCACCATCGACCGCGAGGCTCACTGTGCGGGTTCAGTCGGGGCTGCGCGCAGGCGACGAGCTCCGGCACGTCCGCGCGTTCGTCTTCCGCGGCAGCTCGTGCGTCGACGCCGTCGAGATCGGCGCCGGCGCGCTGCCGCTCGAGAGGGACGATCAGAGCGCGCTCGGCGTCGGCACGCTGACGGTCGCCGAGGTCGGTCCGCTCGAGCCGGGCGTGTATGCCGTCCAGCTGGTGGGACGTCGCCCCGGCGCGACGGGCGCAGAGTCCGGTGCCGTCCTCCTCGAGCGATGTGTCGTCACCTCGATCAGCAACGATCGCGTGCTGCGCATCGCGCTCACGACGGCGTGCGTCGGCGTGACCTGTCCTGCGGCGGGCGGCAGCGAGGCGTTCACCGAGTGCCTGAACGGTCAGTGCGTCGATCCGCGCTGCGATCCCACTCGCCCCGAGACGGCACCGTTCTGCTGTGATCGTGATCGCCTCGGTGACGCGTGCGATGCGGATCCGAGCGTGTGCCGCGACGACGACGACTGCGACGTCATCGCCGACTGCGCGGGCGCGCCACGCTGCTCCGAGGGCGCGTGCATCGAGGCCGAGGACGACCGATGTGACGAGGCGCAGCACTGTGACGTGGCGATGCGTGCGTGCGTGCCCGACGATCCGAGCGTGGACGCGGACGCGGGGCTGCTCGATGCGCGCGCCGAGACGCTCGACGCGGGCGGGGACGAGGTCGACGCGCCGCTCGACATGGACGCCTCGAGCACGCCTCTGGACGCAGCGATCGCG
>JAFLCL010000380.1 GCA_017303575.1 Deltaproteobacteria bacterium | reverse complement strand
CTCGGCGAAGCGCACCTCGGCCTTCTGCGGGTGCACGTTCACGTCGACGCGCTCGGGGTCGAGCTCGATCCACGCGACGCCCGCAGGGAAGCGACCCGGCGGGAGCACGCTCCCGAAGGCGAACGCGATGGCGCGCGCGATCGCGCGGTCCCGCACGATGCGCCCGTTCACCGCGACGTAGAGCTGTCCCGCGCCGTTGCGCGCGCGCTCGGGGGCCGAGAGCATCGCGCGCACCCGCACACCGTCGCGCTCGCCCTCGACCGCCGCGAGCTTCTCGTCGGGAAAGAGCTGGAGCGCGCGCTGGTAGCCGTCCTTGGCGCTCGCCCACTCGCGCGCGCGACGACCGTCGCGGAGCCACGCCAGGCGCAGCGAAGGACGCGACAGCGCCAAGCGCGTCAGCGTCTCGCCGATGTGCCCCGACTCGGTGGCGAGGCCCTTCAAGAATTTCTTGCGCGCGGGCACGTTGAAGAAGAGCTCGTCGACGCGCACCGTGGTGCCCGGGCTGCCACCCGCCACGAGCACTTCCTTGGTGTGCCCGCCCTCGATGCGGATCTCGGTGCCCTCGAGCGCGTCGTGCGTGCGTGTACGCAGCGAGAACCGGCTGACCGACGCGATCGACGGCAAGGCCTCGCCGCGGAAGCCCAAGGTCGCGATCGCGCGCAGATCGTCGAGCGTCGCGATCTTGCTCGTGGCATGGCGCGCGACCGCGAGCTCTGCGTCCTCGCGGCTCATGCCATGGCCGTCGTCGGTGATCGCGATGCGCGCGAGCCCACCCTGCTCCGTCTCCACGCGGATGTCCGTGGCGCCCGCGTCGATGGCGTTCTCGACGAGCTCCTTCACCACGCTCGCCGGTCGCTCGACGACCTCGCCCGCGGCGATCTGATCGACCAACGCGCTCGGCAGCGCGCGCACCCGGCGTGCGACGACGGGTTCGGGTCGGGCCACGGGAGACATCACGCGCGAGGCTCGCACGCGCTCGCCAGGTGCGCATCATCGTCGCCTCCCGATCTCGTGTAGGCGCCCAAGATCCGCGACCAATTCCGGGTCCCGACGTTGACCCTCCTCGCAGCCCGGTGATAGCGTCGCTCGCACCTCCGGACGGCGATCGACCTCGTCTCCACGCTCCGCACTCCACGCGATCCGAGGATCAGTGCTCAGCAAGATCTGCCCCGTCTGCAAGACCGAGTACGGCGCCGGAGAAGTCTTCTGTCCGAACGACGGCACTCGGCTCGGGACCGGCTCCCAGGTCAGCGCGCCCGCCAAGCCGGCGGAGAAGACCGACCCTCTGCTCGGCGCCGTCATCGACGAGCGCTACCGCATCATCCGCCGCATCGGCGAGGGCGGCATGGGCATCGTCTACGAGGTCGAGCACGTCGTCATCGAGAAGCACCTCGCGCTCAAGGTGCTGCGCGACGACTACTCCAGCCGTCCCGAGGTCGTCGCCCGCTTCCGTCAAGAGGCCAAGAGCGCCTCGCGCATCGGCAACGAGCACATCGTCGACATCTCCGACTTCGGCGAGACGCCGAGCGGCGCGAGCTACTTCGTGATGGAGCTGCTCGACGGCGAGGACCTCGCGAACGTGCTCGCGCGTGAAGGGACGCTGCCTCTCTCGCGCGCCGCCGACATCGTCACGCAGTGCGCGCGTGCGCTGAGCGCCGCGCACTCCAAGGGCATCGTCCATCGCGACATGAAGCCCGAGAACATCTTCCTCACCAAGCGCGACGGCCGCCCCGACTTCGTGAAGATCGTCGACTTCGGCATCGCGAAGATGAGCGACATCGAGACCGACGGTCAGCCTGGCCGCAAGCTCACCAAGACGGGCATGATCTTCGGCACGCCCGAGTACATGTCTCCCGAGCAGGCCGCGGGAAAGCAGCTCGACCACCGCGTCGACATCTACGCGCTCGGCGTGATCTTCTTCGAGCTGCTCACGGGGCGGGTGCCGTTCTCCGGCGACACGTTCATGGGCGTGCTCACCCAGCACATGTTCGAGACGCCGCCCTCGCTCCTCCAGGCGAACCCGAACATCCAGGTGCCCGACGCGACCGAGGTGTTCGTGCGACGCGCGCTCGCCAAGGACGCGAGCGAGCGCTTCGCGAGCTGCGACGAGCTGGTCGCCGCGCTCGACAAGACGGTGCGGGGCGTGTCGCTGTCGACGCCGCCGCCGGTCGAAGGGGCCTCTCCCGCGAGCGGGAAGTCGACGAAGATGGGCTATGGCGTGCCCGTGCGTGCGGCCGCGAGCACCCCGCAGTCGCTCGCGATCGACGAGACGATCGAGACGAGCCCGAGCAAGCCGTCCAACGCCCTCCTCTTCGTCGGCGTCGCGCTGGTGGCCCTCGCGCTCGGCGGTGGCGCCTGGTTCTTCCTCCAGTCGGGCGCGACGGGCGCCACGACCACCACGACCCCGACCCCGACGACCGCTGCGAGCGTGCCCGACGCCGCCGTGCTCACGCCCGACGCTTACGCCGAGCCGGACGCGGTCGTTCCAGGAGACGCAGGTCCCGAGATGGTCAGCGTGGGCATCGTCAGCACGCCGGCCGGCGCGCGCGTCGAGCTCATGGGCTCCGACGGCGTCGCGTGCGAGTCCACGCCCTGCAACCTCGCACTGCCGCTCGGCGAGCACGTACGTCTGCAGGCCCACCTGCGCGCGCGGAGCGCGATCGTCGAGGTGGACGTGGTGCGCGACATGGCGCCGGTGACCATCCGCATCCGGACGGGCGGGGGTGGTGGTGGCCAGCAGGAAGAGGATCCGGGAGGCACCGGGCCCGCAGGCCCGCTCAAGATCCCGACCGCCCTCCAGGGCGGGGGCCACCGCTGAGCGTCGACGAGACGCCGTCGCTCCTTGCGTTGACAGCCAGACGACGCGTCGTGGCATACTCGCCGACGCTCTTGCGTCATCACGGGAGGCGCCCCGATCTCGCAATTCCCGAGGGGCGCCGGTCGTCGGTCCGGATCGTCAGTGTGAAAGGTAGGCCATGAGCACGGCGTCCGCGGGAAGCCCCCGCGTCTCCCAGCCGCCCCCGATTCCGTCGCGTCCCGGCACGCCAGCGCCCGCGGGAGGCGCGCCCGTCGGCCCCGACGGCGAGCAGATGCCGCGGCGCTTCGGCAAGTACACGCTGATGCGCAAGCTCGCGGTCGGCGGCATGGCCGAGCTCTTCCTCGCCCTCCAGCGATCGGTCGCCGGCTTCGAGAAGCTGATCGTCGTCAAGCGCATCCTGCCGCACCTCGCGAAGGACCGCGCGTTCATCGAGCTCATCCTCCAAGAGGCCAAGATCTCGGCGACGCTGAACCACCCCAACATCTGCCACATCTACGATGTCGGCGAGGCGGAGGGGCAGTTCTACATCGCCATGGAGCACATCCACGGCGAGGACCTGCGCTCCATCGTGCGGCAGATGAAGAAGGTCAACGAGACGACCTTCCCCGTGGAGCACGCGCTCGCGATCGTGCTCGGCTGCTGTGCCGGTCTCGCGCACGCGCACGAGAAGACCACGCTCGACGGCGAGGCGATGAACATCGTCCACCGCGACGTCTCGCCGCAGAACATCCTCGTGACGTTCAACGGCGACGTGAAGCTCGTCGACTTCGGCATCGCGAAGGCGGGCCGCAGCTCGATGGAGGACACGGGCTCGGGTCAGCTCAAGGGCAAGGTCCCCTACATGAGCCCCGAGCAGGCGCAGGGACAGATGCTCGATGGCAGGAGCGACATCTTCTCCCTCGGGATCATCTTGTTCGAGCTGACGACGGGACGTCGCTTGTTCCGCGGCAACAACGAGATGGACACGCTGCGGATGATCGTCGACGGCGAGTATCCCAAGCCGCGCGACCTCAACCCCGGGATCCCCGAGGCGCTCGAGAAGATCATCCTGCGCTCGCTCGAGAAGGACACCGACAAGCGCTACCAGAGCGCGCGCCAGATGCAGGGCGAGCTCGAGGACTTCATCCGCGCTGCACAGCTCAAGGTGAGCCCGCTCTCGGCGGGCGAGTGGATGCAGCGCCTCTTCGCCGAGAAGCTCTCGACGCAGAAGCAGATGCTGGCCGAGGGCCGGCAGCTGGCCGACGTGATCGCGGCGCAGGTCGCTGCGGAAGAAGAGGCGGCGGCCCGCGAGGCCGCGACGATGTCGGGCGTGCGCGCACGACAGACGAGCCGCGCGCCGTGGATCGCGCTGGGCGTGGTGGGGCTCTTGGTGGCTGCTGCCGCGATCGCCGTCGTCCTCATGCAGCCCAGCGGTCCGCCCGTCGGGCCGGGCGTGCTCGTCATCCAGAGCACGCCGCCAGGGGCCGCGATCTCCATCGATGGTGCGCGACGCTCCGAGCGAACCCCCGCGACGCTGCGAGAGCTGCCGCTCGCACACTACGCTGTGCAGGTGTCGAGCGAGGGCTTCGTCGCGCAGACCCGCGAGATCGATCTGACCGAGGGCGCGCCGCAGGCCACGGTCGAGGTCACGCTCGAGCGACCGTCGGCCTCGAGCTTCGGCATGGCGAACGTCACGAGCACACCGGTCGGCGCACAGATCCTCGTCGATGGCACCGACGTCTCGCAGCTCACGCCCTTCCGCGTGGCCAACCTCGAGCCGGGCATCGAGCACACCATCGCGGTGTCGCTGTCCGGCTGGGTCTCGCAGTCGCGCACGGTGGTGCTGCGCGCGGGTCAGGTGGAAGACCTCGCCTTCTCGCTCGAGCGCACACCGCTCGGCCCCGACGAGGCGCTGCTGGTGCTCACCACCGATCCGCCGGACTCGCGCGTGCAGCTCGACTCCACCTGGTACGAGACGGGCAGCCCGTTCGAGATCCGCACGAGCGCGCGGCAGCACCGGCTCCGCGTCACCCACGAAGGTCGCCGCATGCACGAGCAGGATCTGCGCTTGCCGGGCGCGCAGCAGACCGAGCTGCGTGTGGATCTCGAGCGCGAGCGATCGAGCACCGGTGGGACCAGTGGCTCTGGCCAACAGACGACGACCGGCGGCGGCGGCAACCCCGCGCCGTCCGGCCCCGGCACGGTCACCATCGCGGCGAGCCCGTGGTGCAACGTGTCGATCGACGGCCGCGCGGTCGGCGAGACGCCGGTGGTCAATCACACGCTCCAGTCGGGCCGTCACACGATCACGTGCACGAACCCCGAGCTCAACGTGACGCGAACGCGCAGCGTCGAGATCGCTGCGGGCGAGAACGCGCGCGTGCGCATCGAGCTCCAGTGAGCCGATGAGGGCGAGCGACGCTTGAGCGATCCTTCCGTGACCTCCCCGCCCTCCGACGGCGGTGGCTCGAGCACACCTGCGCCGAGCAAGACGCGGCAGCGCGTGATGCTCGCGATCCGCCTGCTCACGACGCTCGGTGCGATCGCTTGGGTCGCGCTGCGCGTCGACGTGAGCGCCGTCGGCAGCGCGCTGGTGCGCGTCTCGCCGCTCGCGTTCGTGATCGCGTGCGCATCGACGGCGATGAACCTCGTCGTCGGCAGCCTGCGCTGGCAGATCCTCCTTCGTGCCTACGGCGCGCCGCACGTGCCCTCGCTCGGCACGTTGGTGCGGCTCAACTACATCGGCTTCTTCTACAACACGTGCCTGCCAGGTGGCGTGGGCGGCGACGTCGTACGCGGCTACGCATCGCGCGCCGCGTTCGGCGACGAAGGCGTGACCGGCGCGGGCGCCGTCGTGCTCGTCGATCGCGTGCTCGGCCTCGTCGGGTTGTTGCTGGTCGTCGCGTTCACCGCGACGGTGTTCCCGCTGCCCGTCGCCGAGTCGAACCACGTCACCGCCATCGCGCTGGCGGGCATCGCCGTGAGCGCGGCGGCCGTCGTCGCGATCGCGCTCGGACGCACGCTCGCGCCGCGGCTGCCCACGTTCTTGGGCAAGCGCGCGGAGCAGCTGCCTTCGATCGTGAAGTGGGGACCGTTCGGCGTGGCGATCCTGCTCTCGCTCGTGACGCAGTCGGTGGTCGCGTGGACGGGGCACGTGATCGTCGCCTCGCTCGCGCCCGAGGTGCACCTCACGGACTCACTCGTGGTGGTGCCGCTCGCGATGGCCACGGCCTTCCTGCCGTTCCTCGTCGGCGGCACTGG
Organism: Deltaproteobacteria bacterium; assembly: GCA_017303575.1. Lineage (GTDB taxonomy): Bacteria > Myxococcota_A > Polyangia > Polyangiales > Sandaracinaceae > JAFLCL01. The sequence continues at coordinate 336 of JAFLCL010000380.1, read as the reverse complement.
CGCGCGCGAGGAGGTGTTCGCGCGGCTCTATGGCCCGCTCGGCGTCGCCGAGTCGGACGCTGTCGCAGCGAGCCTCCTCGTGTGGTTCACGCAGATCGTCGTCGCGCTCGTCGGCGGCTTCCTGCCGATGCCGACGTCGGACGCGTCGACCGATCAGCCGCCGAAGAGCCCCAGCAAGTAGGCGGCGGCGACCGCCATCATCGCGAGCAAGAACAGGCCCGCGGACCCCACGCCGATCCAGAGGATCATCGCGTTGTTGTTGGTCGCGGGCGGCGCGAGGTTCGCCGTGGGCGGGGGTGAGGCGTGCACGGGCGCATGCGCCGCGGGAGCCGCTGG
>JAFLCL010000038.1 GCA_017303575.1 Deltaproteobacteria bacterium | reverse complement strand
ACGAGCCGCCCTGCAGAACGCGAGGACGACGATGCGGACCACGAGCCAGAACACGCAGACGACGAAGACGGTGAGCCAGGGCGAGAGCCGCTACGGGACGGCCGAGCCGCAGATCGAGATCCGGCTCGCGAAGGGCACGAGCCACCGCCTGGTGAGCGCCGCGCTCCACAAGCTTGCCGCCGACGTCGAGTTGGCCACGCCTGAGCGGGAGCGGTGGATCATCCAGACCGAGAGCTTCTACGACGCCCGCGGCCGCGTGTACCTCGAGCTGGCCGACGCGACGCCCACCGAGGCCGAGCGGGGGATGGCGATGCTCAAGAAGCTGGTGGGGTGAGCCGCGGCGCGAGCGGGTCGAATAGCCGCTTCCCGAACAAAGCGGCTATTCGCGGGTCATGCCACGCCAGGACCGAACTAAGGCATCGGCTGCTCGAACGACATCGTCCTCAGTCGTGGTGCGCCCGAGCGAGAGGCGCACCGAGCCGAGCGCCTCCTCGGGAGCAACGCCCATTGCCAGGATGACGGCCGAAGCGCTCTCGTGGCCCTCGTGGCACGCCGAGCCCGTCGACGCTGCGATCTCCGGCGCGCCCTCGAGTACGCCACTCCCGGATGCCCGGGGGAAGCGCACGTTGAGCGTGTTCGGGAGGCGCAGCGCTCGGTGCCCGTTGAGCGCAAGGACGGGTATGGCGCTCCTGAGACGGCTCCACAGCTCGTCACGCAGCATCGTCATGCGCGCAGCAGCCTCGTCGAGATCTCGCCCCACGGCCTCGCACGCAGCGCCGAGCCCAACGATCGAGGCGACGTTCTCGGTTCCCGGTCGCAGCCCGCGCTCGTGGCTCGCCCCCAGCACGAAGGGTACGAGCGGCGTGCCGCGCTTCACGTAGAGCGCGCCGACGCCCTTCGGCGCGTACAGCTTGTGGCCAGCGACGGAGAGCAGATCGACATCGAGCTCACGGACACGAACGGCAACCTTGCCGAGCGACTGCGCCGCGTCGGTGTGAACGAGTGCGCCCGCGCCATGCGCGAGGCTCGCAAGCTCGGCGACCGGCTGGAGCACGCCCGTCTCGTTGTTCGAGTGCATCACTGTGACGAGCGCTGTGTCGCCGTCGACCGCGGCGCGCGCATCCTCGACGCGCGTGCGTCCGTCCGAGTCGACGCCGATGCGCGTGACGCTGCGCTCGTGTTTCTCGAGCCACAGGCAAGGTCTCGCGGTCGCGGGATGCTCGATGACCGTCGTGACGATGTGGCTGCGCGCTTCGAGTGCTTCGGCCACGCCACGGATGGCGAGATTGTTCGCCTCGGTGCCGCCCGACGTGAAGACGATCTCGTCCGCGTCGCACCCGAGCAGCGCCGCGACCTGGTCCCGCGCCCGAGCGACCGCTGCCCGGGCGCGCGCGCCATACACGTGCCCGCTCGAGGGGTTGCCGAAATGCTCGCGCAGGTACGGGAGCATCGCGTCGACGACCTCGGGCAGGAGCGGCGTCGTCGCGTTGTGGTCGAGGTAGATGGGATCGTCAGGGTTCATGATGGGAACTCGCGCTTGTACGCTGCGAGCGCGAGAAAGGCCGCGCCCGGCGCATGGAGACGGGTGAGGAGCGGCTCGACGGGAGCCATGAGCCGGGCGGCCACGCCGCTCGGCGGAAAGAAGACGGCGCCGTGCACGCTCGCGGCGTGAAGCCCGGCGCCCTGCGCAAGGGCCACGAGCTCGCGGCGGGACCAGAATTGCGCCCGCCGCCACGTGCTCGCGCCGAGCCAACCTCGCACGCGCCGCTCGGCGGCCCACACGCTGAAGCGGCCCAACTCGCCGAGGATGACACGACCGCCCGGCGCCAGGACGCGAGCCATCTCGCCGACAGCGCGCTGCGCGTCCGGCACGAAGCAGAGCACCGTCACCGCGATCACGACGTCGAAGGAGGCATCCGCGAACGGCAACTGCTCAGCGCGCCCCTGTTGGAGGGTCACTTCGACTCCACGGGAGGCGGCGCGCGCGCGGGCGGCGTCCAGCATCTCCTGCTCGAGGTCGAGCGCCGTGACGGCGGCACCGCGCTGAGCGGCCTCGATGGCGTAGGTGCCATCGCCGGTGCCGACGTCGAGCACGCGCTTGCCCCGGAGCGGCCCCGCGAGGTCAAAGACGACGTCCGTCTCCACGCGCTCGGTAATGTTGCCGAGGGTCGTCGCTCGCCAGTGAGCGTAGGTCTGGGCAGCGACGACGGGCTCGGTCACGAGGCCCACTCCTGCATCCAGGGCTTCGCACGGTAGCGATCCCACGAGTCCGGCAGCACCGTCACCACCGGCCCGTCGAGACCGCCACGCGCTGCGAGCCGGAGGGCCGCCACCACATTCGTCCCCGCAGAGCCGCCGACGAGAAGTCCTTCTTCGCGCACCAGCCGCTTCACCATCGCGAAGCTCTCGTCGTCGCTGACCCGTTCCGCGCTGTCGAGGACGTCGCGGTGCAGGTTCTGGGGCACCTCGCTGCCGCCGATCCCCTCCACGGCGTACGAGCCGTCCGCGCCAAGCGTGCCGGTCTCGACCCAGTCGGCGAGCGCCGAGCCGACCGGATCGGCGAGCACCACGCGGACGCCGGGCAGCGCGGCCTTCAGCCGACGTCCGACCCCCGTCAACGTGCCGCCCGTGCCGGCGCCAGCCACGAACGCGCCGACGCGCCCGCTGGTCTGCTCGAGGATCTCGGCACCGGTCGTCTCTTCGTGCACCCGCACGTTTGCAGGATTCCGGAACTGGTCGGTGAGGAACCAGCCGTGCTCCTCGGCCATCCGCAGTGCGACGTTGCGGAAGTTCTCCGGGCTCGAAGGTGGTGCGTTCGCCGTGATGACGACCTTGGCGCCGAGCGACGCGAGCGCCACGCGCTTGTCGATGGACATCTTCTCCGGCATCACGCAGACGAGGCCGTAGCCGCGCGCAGCCGCAACGAGGGCGAGGCCGACGCCCGTGTTGCCGGCAGTCGCCTCGACCAGCGTCATGCCAGCGCGAAGCACCCCGCGGGCCTCTGCATCCTCGACGATGGCGAGCGCGATGCGGTCCTTGATCGACCCGCCCGGATTCAGGTGCTCGCACTTGACGAGCACGCGCGCGGGAAGTCCGCGCGCAATCCTTTCCAGGGGGACGAGCGGTGTTCGTCCGATGTGCTGCAGGACTCCTTGACGGTCGGGCTTCACGTTCACCTCTACAGCCTCGTGTACAGCCACGACTTCTCGAACAGCACCTTACCGAGGTGCCAGCGCCAGCTCGGTGCCCGCACCGTCACGATGGGCTTGGGCTCGGCATAGAAGTCGCCGCCGCCGAACCCGGCCTTGCTGTCGCCGATCTCGACGAAGCACTCGCCGTGGCCGTTGAAGCGCGCAGCGGCCGTTCCGCCGGCGATCGTGGCCGCGATGTTCTTGGCGACGACCTCGGCCTCGCCGTGAGCGAAGACGCCGGCCTTCGGAAGCGGCTTGCCGAGCTTGAGAGGGATCGAGACGACGTCGCCGAGCGCGTAGACGTGCGGGAAAGGCGTCTCGAGCGTTTGGCGGTCAACCGTGACCCAGCCCGTCTCGCCCGCCAACGCGGACTCGCGCACCACCCGCGGCGCGCGGTGCGGTGGAACGTAGGCGAGCACGTTGAAGTCAGCCTTCGAGCCATTCGTGAACTCGAGCCGTCGCGCCGTCGCGTCGACCGCCTTCACCTGGTGCTCGGGGTGGTAGGGGATGCCCTTGGCCTCGAGCAGCTGCTTCACCGCGCCGGACATCTCCGGTCCAGCGACGCCCATCGGCCCAGGCTCAGCGGCGTAGACCTCGACCGAGACCGCGCCGCGCAGGCCGCGCTTTCGAAGGTACGCGTCGATGAGCAAGGCGGCCTCGTAAGGCGCCGCCGGGCACTTGTACGCGGGCGCGGCCGTCAGCACGACGACGCGCCCCTCTCGCGTGGACTCGAGCGCTGCGTGCAGCCGTTCCGCGCCGGCCTCCGTGTAGAAGTTGTGCCCGGCGTCCTGGAGTCCAGGCACGGTGTCGGGAGCCAACTCCGCGCCCAGCGTGACGATGAGGTAGTCGGCCACGAGCGTCTCACCGGCAACGATCACCTGGCGTGCTTCGGGATCGATCTTCTCGATCTCGCCCAGACGGACCTCGATGCCCTTGCGCTCGAGGCGCTTGAGCGGACGCTTGATGCTCGCGGCGTCGCGCAGTCCCACCATCAGCCACAGGAGCGAGGGAGCGAACAGATGATCGCGCTCGCGGTCCACGAGCACGATGCGGTGCTCGCGTGGAAGTCGCTTCCGTAGCTCCCGAGCAGCGACGAGACCGCCGACCCCGCCGCCGAGGATGACCACCGTCTTGGGGGTGCTCATCAGAACACCAGCGTCTTGTCGGCCCACTGGGTCCAGTTGGTCAGCTCCTCGAGCGTGCTTCTCTTCGTGCCTTCGGCGAGCTCGGTCTCCGCGATGCCGCGCGCATCCATGCACGTGCCGCAGACCCCGATCTCCGCGCCGTGGCGCGCCGGGCCCTTCAACATCACTTCGAGGTTGTAGTAGCCCTGCGGCACCTTCTGGTTCGCCTTCGCGCACGCAGCCGCGTCGCCGATGAGGAAGACCTTCACTTCCTCGCCATCACGCTTCGACAGGGAGCCCGCGAGCCTGAGCGCGTTGTAGCTGCGCTCGGTGCCGTACGGCGGATCGTTCAGGATGAAGAGAGTCTTTGCCATGGTCATGTTCCTTGCGCGGTCAGTTGCATCCAGGCCTGGGTCCCACCGCAGAGGGATCGAGCCGACGAGAACCCGCTCGCACGGAGCTGTTCGGCAGCGCGCTCGGAGCGGCCACCGCCCTTGCCGCACACGGTGACGATGGCGGCTCCATGGGGAAGCTCGGACCTTCGCTCCGCGAGCACGTCGAGCGGGATGTTGATGGCGCCCTCGATGTGCCCTGCGGCGAACTCGTCGGGCGAGCGCACGTCAACGATGACTGCGTTCGCCACCTGGTCGAGCTGGGTGGGTTCGACGCACGTTGGCTCGGGCGGCGGCGCCCCAGCGGCTGGCCGTAGCGTCTCCGTCATGCGCAGCGCGACCACGACGCCCGACGCGAACGTGAGCCCCGCGACGGTCCACATCGCAGCCGGCAGGCCGAGGGCGTCGGCGATGACGCCGGCGAGCAACGCGCCGATGGCGTAGCCGAGGTCGCGCCACAGGCGGTACACGCCGACCGAAGAGGCGCGCCACGAAGGATGCGCGACGTCGCCGATGGCTGCGAGCAGCGTCGGATAGACCATCGCCGTTCCGACGCCCAGCAGCGCGGCTCCCGTCGCGAAGCCGGCGAAGCCAGCCGCGAGGACCACGAGGGCGATACCTACCGCCTGGACCCACATCCCGGCGGCGATGAGCCACTTGCGTCCGACGCGATCGGACCACGCGCCGGTGAAGAGCTGCGTGACGCCCCACGTTGCCGGGTAGATGGCTGCGAGCGTACCGATCTGCCCGAGGTCCATGCGGGCCGCAGTGAAGAACAACGGGAATAGGCCCCACGCCATGCCGTCGTTCAGGTTGTTGACGAGGCCTGCCTGGCTGACGCTCGACAGGTTCTTGTCGAACAGCGTCGTGCGCCAGAAGACCTCGCGCTGTGTGGGCATGCCCTCGGGAGGCAGCGCGCCGTGGAGCTTCGACTCGGCGGCGACGTGGTGCTTGGTCTCTCGCACCGCGAGCGCCGAGAGCGCGAGACCAATCGCGACGAAGCCGACGCCGAGGTAGAACGGCTCGGGGCGCAGCCCGTAGTGCGCGGCGATGAAGCCAGTGGCAAGCGCGCTTCCGGCCACCGCGAAGTAGCCGGCGAACTCGTTGAGCCCCATCGCGAGCCCGCGCTTCGCCGGGCCCGCGAGATCGATCTTCATGATGACGGTCGTGGACCACGTGAGGCCTTGGCTCACGCCGAGCAGCGCGTTGGCGAAGAGCACCCACGACCAGGTCGGCGCCCACATCAGCAGGAACGGCACCGGAGCGGCGACGAGCCACCCGCCGACGAGCACGTGCTTTCGGCCGAAGCGGTCGGAGAGCCGTCCGGCCAGGTAGTTGGTGAGCGCTTTCGTCACGCCGAACACGACGATGAACGAGAGCACCGCGGTCTTCGCGGCGAGGTGGAACTCCTGCTCCGCGATCGGCGGCAGGATGGTGCGCTCCATGCCGACCATCGCGCCGACGAAGGCGTTGACCACGACGAGCAGCGAGAACTGCGCGAGGTTCTCGCGGAGACCGAGGCGCACGCTGCTCATGGCGTGTTCCCTTCGCGGCCCTGATTGATGCGAATGATCGTGGCCATCTCGGCCGGCTTGGGCGGCACATCACACAGGGCGTCGATGAAATCTTCGCGAGACTTCGACAAGAGCGGGTTCCAGCGCTTCTCGAACGCGATGGTGCTCGAGGGCTTTCCGCTCATGCCCGCGCCGCAGACCGAGCCCGAGAAGTGCCCCGGGTAGACCTCGAGCTCATCGGGCAGCGTGAGGAGCTTCGCGTGGATGTTGTCGTGAAGCTCCCCAGCGTTCTCGCGAGCCCGACCCGGTAGGTCAGGACGCCCGACAGCGCCGACGAAGAGCGTGTCTCCCGTGAGGACGAACCAAGGGTCGGCTCCGCGCCGGAGGTCCGTGACGACGAGGCTGATGCTCTCCGGCGTGTGGCCGGGCGTGTGCAACACCTTCACGCGCGTGTTGCCGAGCTCGATCTCCTGGCCGTCCTTGAGCGGCTCGAACGCGAGCGCTACGTCGGCGGACTCGTGCAGGCAGTAGGTCGCGCCGACCTTCTTGGCGAGCGCAGGGCCGCCGGAGCGATGGTCGGCGTGCACGTGCGTGTCGATGACGCGCGTGATGCGCATGCCTTTCGATTCGGCGAACGCAGCGTAGGCGTCGACGTCTTCCTCGTGGGCATCGACGACGGCGCATTTACCGAGGCCGCCGCAGCCGAACAGGTACGCGGCGCAGCCGGTCTCGAAGTAGTAGTAGGGCTTGAAGATCACTGGTGCGCTCCTTCGCTCTCGACGCGCCAGCCACGGGCACGCCAGTCGACGACTCCCTGCTCCATGCGGTGGGCCTTGAACCCCTTCTTCCGGAGCAGCTCCACCGCCTCGACCGCCATCACGCAGTACGGGCCGCGGCAGTACGCGACGACCTCGCGGTCCTTCGGCAGCTCCTTCAAGCGCGCCTTCAGCTCACCGACGGGGATCGAGAGTGCGCCCGGGATATGGCCCGCCCGGTACTCCTCGGGCGGACGGACGTCGAGCACGGTGACCTCGCCGCTCTTCACGCGGCGCATGAGCTCGTCGCCCTCGACGGCCTCCATCGCGCCTCGCTGATCGAAGTACTCGCGGGCGACCTGGTCGACCTCGGCGAGCCGTGCTTCCGCGAGCCCGCGGAGGGCGAAGAAGAACCGACAGACCTCGTCGTCCGCGAGGCGGTACTCGACGTACAGGCCCTTCTTCTCGGCGTCGACGAGTCGAGCGGCGCGCAGCACCTGGAGGTGCTGCGAAGCGTTGGCGACCGAGATGGCCGCCTGCTCGGCGAGTGCCTCGACGGTGCGAGGGCCCTGGCAGAGCAGGTCCAAGAGTTCGAGCCGCTTGGGAGCCGAGATGGCTTTCCCGAGCCGCGCGAACTGCTCGTAGATGGCGTCCTTGAACCGCCGATGGGGCGTCGTCATGCGCTCAAGTATTCAACCGGATACTTGAACAGTCAAGAGGCATCACCGCCGATGGACCGCGGAACTCGTCAGAAGGCCGGTCTGGGGCAGCTCCGCGCCCGCGAGGGCGGCGCTCACCATTCGCAGCACGTCGGGCGTCGCCCAGCGGGTGGCCTGGTCGACCAGCACCTCGCGGTTGAACTGTCCCGCGGCCAGCGCCGCGCTCAGCTGGGCGACGGCGTCGTCACGCGCGAGCCCGGCCAGCTCGAGGTTCTCGAGGAGGTCGACGATCCACCACTCGCGCACGGGGCCGGTGGGGAAGCGCCGGACGCCCTTGTAGAGGCGCACGAACCGGAACGCACGCCCGCCGATGACGCACTCGCCGGCCCGGCGCATCGTGTACACGAGCGTCGCCTTTTGGGGGCGTCGTCACGCCGAGGCCCAGCGCGTCCCAGCGCTCGTTGCCCGTGATGAGGAAGGCCTTGCCTCGGAACATCACGGAGAGGATCTGGAGCTCGGTCGGCCGCGTCGTCCCGAAGCTCCGGTCCGGCGAGGCCCAGTAGAGCCCTTTGCCGAGCGGCTCGATCCGCCCGGCGAAGGTCATCAACTGCGCCGTCTTCGGACCGCCGACCTCGACGGTCGTGTAGACGCGGCCGCGTCGCAGATACGGGAGGCGACTCATCGCCCGCTCCTCCGCTCCGGATCTGAGAGCAGCTCGGTCAGCGTCCTTGGGTGCCGGCCGCGCCGCGGTCGCTTTGCGCCGTCAGCCCTCGGCTTCATCTCGAAGATGGGCTGCGTCGTGCCGGCGAGGCCGGGGAGCGACAGCACCATCTCTGGAACGCTCGCTCGGTCGATGGCCTTGAACCCCAGGTCCTCGAAGAACCCCGGGGCGGCTCCCGTCCCGTACACGAAGAGGAGCTTGTCCTGGTAGGCCTGCTTCAGCAGGTGGAGCGCCAGGAAGCTCCCGTGTCCGGCCCGTCGCAGCTCGGGCTTGATGACGAGCGCGCGCACGACGCCAACGGGGCCGTGCCTGTCGAGTACGCCGACGCCCAGGAACCGACCTTCGTGCTCCTGGATGACGAAGTAGCGATTCACCGGGGACAGAAGCTCGTCGCGCGTCAGGCCGTGCGCGGCGACGAGCGGGACGATGAGGTCGAGGTCCGCCTCAGCGGGAGGGCGGTACTTGCGGACCAGGCCCGGTCGCGCGCGCTTCGGCGGCGGCTTCGGTGCTCGCTGCTTCGGCGGGTCCGGCATGGGCGGCGGCAGCGGCTCGTACGGCGGCCAGGGCTTGCCGGCGCGCTTCGCCTGCCGGCCGCGCAGGTAGATGTCCAGGAGCGTCTCCGCGAGCACGTCGGCGGCCTCGACGCGTCGGCGCCGAAGATCAGCGAGGCGCTCGTCGACCTCTGGCTGCGGCTCGATCTCGTCCATGGCCACGACAGGTCGCTCGACGTGGCCGGACAGTCCAGGCGAACGGGACGCAGTTGGATCCGTTGAATCTGTCCACGACCTGCGAGGGCACCTCGTCGCAGCACGGGGGCATCAGTGAGCCGCCGACAGAGAGAGCGGAGAGCAGTCCCACAAACGAAAGCTGTCCCAGAACATCGGCCCAGCGGTTGCGCGGGGTTCGCGATGCAGAGAACGGACGGGACAGACGCGCGACGGAGAGAGCGACCCGTCAGGGCCCCGCAGAGAGCGGTAGCGGGCCGCTCCCCATGCGGAGCTCGATGTGACGACGGCCTCGGTGAGCAATCACCGAGGCCGCTGTTTCTCCGTCGGCGGCGCGGGCGTCACGGACCGTCGCGTCGCGCGGTGATCACGACGGCGCCGTTCGGATCCGGCACGCGACGCGCCTCGACGTCCACGAAGCGCGCGGCGCGCAGCGCCTCGACGTACTGCGTCGCGTCCCACACGCGGTGGCCTGCGCTACCGAAGTCGAGCCGCTCGAGCGCCGCTCTGGGTCGGACGCCGAGCACGAGCTTGCCGCGTGGCGCGAGCACACGACGGATCTCCGCGAGCGCGACGTCGAGGTCGGGCCAGAAGTAGACGACGTTGACGCCGAACACGGTGTCGAACGCGCCGTCGTCGGCCCCGATCGCCTCGACCGATCCCACCGTGAGCCGGACCTTCGCGCCGAAGCGCGCCGCGCTGCGCTTCACCATCTCGGGCGAGGGCTCGATGCCGGACAGCGTGATCGCCGGCTCGTGCGCGAGCGCCATGGCGAGCGCCGCGCCGCCGCCGAACCCGAGCTCGAGCACGCGATCACGCGGTTGGAGATCGAGCGCGGCCACCGTGTGGAGGTTGATGACGTGGTTGCCTCGATCGAGCATCGGCCCCGCCAACCGCGCCAAGAGGCCGTGCGGCTTCGCGAGCTGCGGCACGAGGATGTGGAGCAGCGGGTTCATGCCCGCGTCTCTACCCCGACGCCGCGTCTGCGTGCGCGGAGCTCCGTCGAAAACGACCTCGAGGCGAGACGACGACCTCGCGCTACGGCGCCTCAGCCATCAATGCGTCGAGCTGCTGGTAACAGGCCTCCATGCCCTGATCCATGCCCGAGCCGATCGCGCCGTCTCTGGCTTCCTTCGACTCGTAGGTCTGCGTGATGCTCATGAACGTCACGCCGCCTTCTTCCGTGAACGCGTGCTCTTCGACGAGAGACGAGATGACCTGTCCCGAAGCCAGCGCGATCGCCTCCGTGTGGACGATGCGCTCGTGGAAGACGACGTCGGTGAACGTGCCTTCGAGCGTCATCACCGGGTCGGCGTCCTCCGACTTCCACGCGAGCTTCAAGGCCCCGCCCAGACGCGGCTCGCACACGCAGGACGTCAGCGTGAGGCCCGGCGGCGGCAGCATCCAGCGGCGCATGCGATCGGGCGTGAACATCGCCTCCCACACGAGGCGCAACGGTGCCTGGAACGCGCGCGTGAGCACGATCGTCGTGTCGGTGGGCGTGGTGATTCGGAGGCTTGCAGGGGAAGGGGTCATCGCGGAGTCCTCGGTGAGAGTCTGTGGGGTCGTGGTACGGGCGCGGAATCGACTCAGCGCCTCCTTCGCTCGCGCTCCTCGGCCTTCATCTCGTCGAGCAGCGAATCCAGCGCCTCGAGCCGCACCTCCCAGTTGCGACGGAACTGCCCAGTCCATCCGTTCGCATCCTCGAGCGGCGCGGCGCTGAGGCGACACAGGTGCTGTCGGCCATCGACACGGCGACGGACGAGCTTGGCGCCCTCGAGGACGCGCACGTGTTTGCTCGCGGCAGGGAAGGTCATGCGCAAGGGCGCCGCGAGCTCGCTCAGGTTGCGCTCTCCGCTCGAGAGCTGACGCAGCATCGCGCGACGGGCAGGGTGGGCTAGCGCATGGAACACACGGTCGAGTCGGGGTGAGCTATCCGGAACCATGTGGTTTAGTATACCGGGTGGTTTAAGATGTCCAGCGTCCTCGATCGGACCGGGGGCGCGACGGGCGCCCGGGTCGAAGCACACGCCGCGCGGTAGCGTCGGCACGCGGAGTGTCGTCGCGTGGGCGCTCGCGTCCCGCCGGACCGGGCGATGGCACGCGCGCAGGCTCGCAGCGACACTGCACGATGGCTCGACGTGGTCACGCCGGACGGCACGAGAGGAAGGCGTTCGTCGAGGTGCGCGGCGCACGTCACAACAACCTCAAGGATCTCGACGTCGACATCCCGCGCGACGCGCTCGTGGTGTTCACCGGCGTCTCGGGCTCGGGCAAGTCGTCCCTGGCGTTCGGGACGATCTACGCGGAGGCGCAGCGGCGTTATCTCGACTCGGTCGCGCCCTATGCGCGTCGTCTGATCGATCAGGCGGGCGCGCCCGAGGTCGACACGATCGAGGGCTTGCCGCCCGCAGTGGCGCTGCAGCAGCAGCGGGGCACGCCGACGACGCGGTCGTCCGTGGGCAGCGTCACCACACTCTCGAGCTCACTGCGCATGCTGTACTCGCGCGTCGGCGACTACCCGCGCGGGCAGAGCCTGCTGTACGCCGACTCGTTCTCGCCCAACACGCCTGCGGGCGCGTGCCCCACCTGCCACGGCCTCGGAAGGGTGCTCGAGGTCAGCGAAGGCTCGCTGGTTCCCGACCCTTCGCTGACGATCCGCGAGCGAGCGATCGCGGCGTGGCCGCCGGCTTGGCACGGCCAGAACCTGCGCGACATCCTCGTCACGCTCGGTCACGACGTCGACGTGCCGTGGCGCTCGCTGCCGAAGAAGACGCGCGAGTGGATCTTGTTCACCGACGAGCAGCCGGTCGTCCCCGTCTACGCGGGCTTCACCCCCGCAGAGACGAGGCGAGCGCTGAGACACCGCACGGCACCGAGCTACATGGGCACGTACACGAGCGCGCGGCGCTACGTGCTCCAGACGTACGCCACCACGCAGAGCGCGATGATGAAGAAGCGCGCGTCGCGCTTCCTCCTCGGAGGCGCTTGCCCTGCGTGCGGGGGCAAGCGGCTGCAGCGCGCGGCATTGTCGGTGACGTTCGACGGACTCGACATCGCCGAGCTGTCGGCGCTGCCGTTGCGCGCCGTGGCCGAGCGACTGCGCGCGGCGTCGAGCGGCAGAGCTGCGGCCACGCGCGCGAAGTCCCATCCCGAGCGAGCGCAGGCGGCGACGCGCATCACTGTCGACCTCCTCGCGCGCATCGAGACCATCGAGCGCCTCGGCCTGGGATACCTCTCCGTCGATCGCAGCACACCGACGCTGTCTCCGGGCGAGCTCCAGCGTCTGCGCATCGCCACGCAGCTTCGCTCGAAGCTGTTCGGCGTGGTCTACGTGCTCGACGAGCCGTCGGCGGGCCTTCATCCCGCCGACACCGAGGCGCTGCTCGAGGCGCTCGAGCAGCTCCGCGACGCAGGCAATTCGGTGTTCGTGGTGGAGCACGAGCTCGAGGTGATCCGACGCGCCGACTGGATCGTCGACGTCGGTCCCGAGGCGGGAGAGAACGGCGGCCACCTGGTCTACAGCGGGCCCAGAGACGGCTTGGCGGCTGTGCCCGAGTCCAAGACGGGCGGCTTCTTGTTCGGCCATGCGCCCAGGCGCCGGACGCCTCGAGGACCGCGGAGCTGGCTTCGCCTCTCGGGGATTCACCGCAACAACCTGCGTGGCCTCTCGGTCGATGTGCCGCTGGGCGTCCTCGTTGCGCTCACCGGCGTCTCTGGATCGGGCAAGTCGACGCTCGTACAGGTGCTCGTCGATCTCGTGTCGACACACCTCGGTCGTGAGGTCGCACCGCCCGAGAACGCCGACGAGCTCTTGCACGAGGCACGTCCCGAGACGGCGGGCCACGTCGTCTCGGGCCTCGAGGCCATCACTCGGCTCGTCGAGGTCGATCAGAAGCCCATCGGGCGCACACCTCGATCGAACCTCGCGACGTACACCGGCCTCTTCGATGCGGTGCGCAGGCTGTTCGCCGCGACGAAGACCGCCAAGGCGCGCCGCTACGACGCGGCTCGGTTCTCGTTCAATTCGCCGAAGGGCCGCTGTGAGACGTGCGCGGGCGAAGGGGTGGTGTACGTCGAGCTCTTGTTCATGCCGAGCGCCCACGCGCCCTGTCCGACGTGCCGAGGTGCGCGCTACGACCCGACGACGCTCGAGGTCGAGTACCGGGGTCGCAACATCGCGCACGTGCTGGCGATGACGGTCGACGAGGCCTTCGTCTTCTTCGAGGGCGAGGGGGCGGTGCAGCGTCCGCTGCAGGTGTTGCGCGAGGTAGGCGTCGGGTACTTGCGCCTGGGACAGCCCGCGACGGAGCTGTCGGGGGGCGAGGCGCAGCGCATCAAGCTGGCGACCGAGCTCCAGCGCGTGCAGCGGAGCGGCACGCTGTACGTGCTCGACGAGCCGACGACGGGCCTCCATCCCGCCGACGTCGAGCGTCTGCTCGCGCAGCTCGAGCGTCTCGTCGACGCGGGCAACACGGTGCTCTTGGTCGAGCACGATCAGTCGCTCGTGGCGGCCTGTGATTGGGTGATCGATCTCGGGCCGGGCGCGGGCGACGAGGGCGGCCGAGTGGTGGCCACGGGTCCGCCGCAGCAGATCGCGCGGGAGAAGAACAGCCGCACCGCGCCGTGGCTGGCGGCGGAGCTCGACCGCGCGCGTCAGCGGAAGACGTCGTAGGTGTTGGACTCGATCAGCTGGTACGCGGCCCACATCGCCCAGCCCGGAAAGACGATCCAGATGCCGTTCGAGAGGCCGACGAAGATCGCGAGGTTGCCCGCCGTGTGGCCGCGGTGGCGCCCGTTGGCGACGAAGCTCGAGAAGTAGATCACCGTGCCGTAGAGCATCTGGTAGCAGGCGAGAAGACCGACGATCCCGAGCACGCGTGCAGGCAGCACCTCGTACGTCGCGCCGTAGAGGTAGAGCAGCGACACGAGCGAGGTCGAGAAGCCGTTGCCGACATCGATCCAGAACCCGAACGACTTGCGGTCGGCGTAGGACGGATCGAAGAGCGCGTAGCTCGACCAGATCTCGGACCACGTCGTCGGTGCGACGATCTGACCGAGCGTGATCTTCTTGTTGAAGAAGTCGATCACGCGATCGAGCGGACGACCCGCGTACTGCGTCACGAAGCGCGCGTAGTCCGCCTCGATGCGGTCGATGCGCAGCCAGAGGCAGATCTCCCAGAGCGCGATGATCGTGTTGAGCCAGAGGAAGAACGCGAGCCCCATCTGGTGCACGTTCCACACGCCGTGCACCTCGTGATGGAGCCACACCGGGAGCAGCGTCCCGAGCACGACGGCGAGCACGACGACCTGATAGATGCGCATGGCGGCGCGGCTCTAGCACGAGCGTGCGTGCGCTCGACCGGCGTCGTGTGTCGCGTGCGCACGTGTCGGGGCGTGCGCGCCCCGTCGATCGCGGTGTCGATCCCCCCCGAGCCCACGGAACGCGCCGCGTGACCACCTCGGCGCGGTGTTTGCGACGTGGACGACGAGCGACGAACCACGCCGATCCCACCTGGAGAACAGCCATGGAACCCTCTCGAGACGACACGCAACGAACGGCCGATGACACGGACTTCGACGCACGCGACACGGTCGTGGACGCGAGGCCGTGGGGTGATCCCACCGAGCACGAGACCTGGAGGAGCGGCGAGCGCGACGACGGCAGTCGATGGCGCGAGCTCAGCGCACCGCCTGCCGATCGCGACGACGAGACGGCCGAGCCCTGCGAGATCGACGACACGACCGGCGCCTCCGAGGCGACGCAGGACTACGCGCACGCGCTCGAGGATCTGGGCGCCCCCGGCCCACACACGTGATGCCTTCGCGCTGCGCGCCCAGAAGCGTCGCGACCGCGGCGTCGCCGCGTCGTTCGTGCCGAATCCGCGCGTGCGGGCCGACGACACGGGCTCCTGCTAGCGTGCGCTCGCTCATCCCGAGCCCTGACGAGGACGACCCGTACCAGGAAGGAACGACGGGTCGTGGAGGTGCCGCATGGCATGGCTCGTTCTGCTCGTCGCCGGTCTGCTCGAGGTCGTCTGGTCGTTGGGGCTCAAGTCCACCGAAGGGTTCACGCGCCTCTGGCCCAGCGTGATCACGGTGCTCGCGATCGTCGGCAGCATGCTCCTCCTCGCCCACGCGACGCGCACGCTGCCGATCGGCACGGCGTACGCGGCCTGGGTCGGGATCGGCGTGGTGGGCGCGGCGATCGGTGGCGTCGTGATGTTCGGTGAGGCCATGCCTCCATCACGGCTCGCGTTCCTCGTGCTGCTCGTGATCTCGATCGTCGGCCTGAAGCTCACGACCCCTCCGCCGCAGGAGGTCGCCCCCTCGCACCTCGAGCCCGACTGACCACGCGCGCCGCGTGTGCGCGACACGCATCGCCGTCGACGCGGGATGACGCCCTACGCTGCTGGCCGTCCTCGGGGCGTCGCTCACGCGCCTCGCACGTCGTCGACGATCGACGTCGTGAGCATCGCCAGGAAGGCGTCTCGATCCTCGAGGGGCTCGAGCACGTTCGGCGGCGGCACGTGCATGAACGAGAAGTGACCCGCGCCTTCGGCGACGCGCAGGTGCCCACGCGGCCCGAGCTGATCGAGCGTGCGATCGACCTCGGCGCGCGGGCAGAAGGTGTCGCGACTCCCCCACCAGATCGAGGCACGCGCGGCGCGAACCTCGGTCGCCGCGTGAGGCGCCTGGAAGAAGCCGAGCGGTGGCGCGAGCAGCGTGAGCGTCGCGAACGTCGAGGGCGGAACGGACACGCGTGCGTCTGGGCCGAGCCACATCTCGGCACCCGCCATCGCGAGGAGCATGGACCCACCGATGGAGTGCCCGACACCGTGCAGCGGGAGCTCGGGTGGCGACGATGTCGCGAGCGCGCGATGAAGACGCCGCGCACGCTCGAGTAGCTGCGCCTCGGTCGGCCTCGGGCTCGTGAACATCTCCGCGCTGGGCGCGATCACCGTCGCGCCATCGGCGTGCAGCGCCTGAAGGAGAGGAAGGTGCCGCGCAGGATCGCCGCCGCGTCCCACCCCGAAGAGCACGACGCGCTTCGGCCTCGGAGGGGCGAGAACGAGCGTCTCGAAGGCATCGGTCTCCAGCTCTCCGACCATCCGCCACATCATGGCTTGCTCCGCGGAGCGCGCCCGCGCCGAGCGATCCGTACGGCAATCTCTTCGAGCTCGCCGAGGTGCGGAGCGGGACGCCTCAGTAGCCGTAGCGATCGAAGCAGACGCCGCGCGAGCGCGCGAGCGCGTTCATCCCGTCCTCGTCGGCGACGACCGCGCGGCGCTCGTCGTCGACGCGGAAGAGGCCGCCTTCGAGGGCATCGAGCAACGTCGTGAAGAACACGTCGAGCGAGGGTGCGAGCTCGAGCCAGCGATCGAGGCGCGCGAGCCAATCGGGAGCGGCGGCGTCGGACATGCGCGCGAGTCTACGTCGTCGCGTACGCCGGAAGACGGTCGCTCGCAGCGAAGTGCGCGAGCTGATCGGCGTGCGCCTTCACGAACGCGGGCCGTGCGGTCGCCCGCGCGACGTAGTCGCGACACGCCGGGTGCGCGCCGAGCCGTTCGAAGCGCGCGACCAGTCGCAGCACGTCGGTCATCGCGATGTCGGCGATGGAGAAGCTGCCTGCGAGCCACTCGCGCGACGCGAGGATCGGCTCGACACGATCGAGGCGTGCGCCGAGCCAGGCGTCGAGCTTGGTGAACGCGGGCGAGCTGCGGTCGCCCGAGAACCCGAGGAACGACCACGGCACCGTGACCATCTCCATCGAGTTGAGCGCGGCGAAGAGCCATTCCATCGCCTGTGCACGACGCACCGGATCGCGGGAGAGGAGCGCGGTGCTCTTCTCGCCGAGGTGCACGAGGATCGCGCCGCTCTCGAACATGGAGATCTCCCCGTCGTCGAGCCACGGCACTTGTCCGAACGGCTGATGTGCGACGTGCTCGGGCCCGCGCTCGCGGAACGGCACGCTCATCACGCGGTACGGCAAGCCGGCTTCTTCGAGCGCCCACCGGAGACGGAGGTCACGCACGTAGCCGCGCGGCGTCTCGGGGACCCAGTCGAAGGTGGTGAGGACGATCTCGCTCATGCCGCGACTCTCGTCGTTCCCGACTCGCGCCGCAACGTGGCCGTGCTCGTGGGCGCGAGGAAGATCAGGAGCGCGCGCTCGTGGAGGTCGAGCCCGTCGAGCGCGCGACGCGACGTGCGCCGCAACGCCAGCTTCATCGCGTCGTGGAACGAGCCGTCGAGGTAGCTCTCGAACAGGCGTGGATGCACGTAGCTCTTGCGCGCGATGGACGGAGTGTTGCCGAGCTTCTCGCTGACGAGCTCGAGGCATGCGAGCACCGACCGCTTGCCCGCGCGCTCGCTCTCACACGGTGGGAGCTCGTGGAGCGCACGTGCCGCGGTGACCGTGCCGATCCACGTGCGGATCATCTTGGCGGTGAACGGTGCCGCCGTCGCCTCTTGCAGGTAGTTGTTCACGTCCGTGGACGTCACGGGGTGCTGCACGCCTTCGGCGTCCACGAACTGGAAGAGTCGTTGGCCGGGCAGATCGCGACAGCGACGAACGATCGCTGCGAGGCGGCGGTCGCGCACCGAGATGCGGTGGACCTTTCCGGACTTGCCGGTGAACGCGAAGGTGACGCACGTCCGCCCCACCTGCGCGTGGCGGTCACGCAGCGTGGTGAGCCCGAACGATCGGTTCTGCGTCGCGTAGCAGTCGTTGCCGACGCGCACCGACGTCTGCTCCATGAGCGCGAGGATCGTGGCGACGACCTTGTCGCGATCGAGCGTGGGGCGCGCGAGATCGCGGGCGATCCGCGCGCGCAGACCGGGCAGCACCCACCCGAACGACGTGAGCTCCTCGAACTTCGCCTCGTCGCGCACCACGCGCCACTGCGGGTGATAGCGGTACTGCTTGCGGCCTCGCGCGTCGCGCCCCGTCGCTTGGATGTGACCGTCGGGCGAGAGACAGATCCACACCTCGGTCCACGCAGGTGGGATCGCGAGCGAACGGATGCGTGCGATCGTCGCGGGCTCGCGCGCACGGCGCCCCTCGTCGTCGACATACACGAACACGCCCTTGCGACGTCTGCGACGCAGGCCGCGCTCGTCGTCGTGGACGTAGCGGAGCGATGCGGCGCGGGCGAAGCTCTCGGCCTCGGGACGAGCGATGGGGCGGAGTCGGGACGGCATCGCCGGGTGCTCAGCAACCCCTGTGCCCCCCGCAACGAACGCCGGCGGCGCGTGAAGCGCAGTTTCGGAGAAGCCGTCCGCCGTCGGACACGCCACGACTGAGCACGTCCCTTCTCGAGGTGAGTCATGAACGTGGTGCTCTGGGTCCTCCAAGTCCTGCTCGCGCTGCACACCCTGGCCGGCGCGCTGTGGAAGCTCTCGAACGCAGAGGCGCAGGTGCCGTCGCTCGCAGCGCTGCCGCACGCGCTGTGGCTCGCGCTCGTGCCGATCGAGCTCGCGTGCGCGCTCGCGCTGGTGATCCCTGCGGTGCCGTCGCTGCGTGCACGGCTCGCGAGGGCGCCGTCGATCGCTGCGACGGTCATCGCCGCGGAGATGCTGCTGTTCACGGGCGTATCGATCGCGTCGGGCCACGCGGTGGCGGGCGAGATCGGCTACTGGGTCGTCGTCGCCGCGCTCTCTGGCGTGATCGCGGGCGGAAGGACGAGCGTGAGCCCGCTCGCGTCGCACGCTGTGTGAGCGTCGTCGGAGGCGTCTCGTTCAGGCGGTCACGCCCGCCCTGCGCGCGCGGTCCCGCGACGCTCGTTCGCGTACCGACCGGGCGTGGTGCCGACGATGCGTCGGAAGTGACGCGTGAGCTGGCTCTGATCGTAGAGGCCCACGCGCGGCGCGAGCTCCGACGCACGCGCGCCCGAGGCGAGCAGCTCCTTCGCGCGCTGAACCCGGAGGTGCGTGAGGTACGCGTGCGGCGGCATGCCGATCTGGGCGCGGAACGCGCGACAGAGATGGAACTTGTCGAGCGATGCGTGCGAAGCGAGGTCGTCGAGCGTGATGCTCTCGGCGAGGTGCGCGTGCAGGTAGTCCATCGCCCGACGCACGGGCCGGCTGTGACCCGGCCTCGCCTCGCGCAGGCGTGAGAACGTGAGGATCGCCTCCGCGAGGATCACCTCGAGCGCGAGACGATCGGCGTTCGCGATCACGGCGTCGTGCAAGCGATGAAAGGGTACGGCGCGCGTGTCGCCCGGATCGAGCTGCGCGGAGCTGACGACCCTGCCCGCTTCGCGCGCGTGCTCGATCTCCTCGGACGGCAGCGTGATCACCGTGAACACGCTCGCGCCCCGACGCGCGAGGTCGCGGTGCACGTCGCCCGGCTCCTTGATCTGGATCGCGCCGGGCGTGCTCTGCCACACACGACCTCGGCCCCACCACTCGATCGCGCCATGCTCGAGTCGACCGACTGCGTGGTAGTGCTTCACGCCGGACAGCAACGACGACGTCGTGGTGCGCACCGCGCGCAGACCCGGGAGCGAGGTGGGCAGCTCGACGGAGACCGTCATGGCAGCTGACCGTAGCGGAGGCGTGCCGCGCCGGCTTGGGCGTTCTTGGCAGGACGGGGAGGGCGACGAATCCGCCAAGAACGCCCAAGGAGCGAGTCGTGCCGGGCCGCAGATCGAGGGCCATGCACACCAAGCTCGTCGCCCTCGTGACCGGGGCGAACAAGGGAATCGGTCTCCAGATCGCCAAGGACCTCACGACCCGTGGCCTCACCGTCTTGATCGGATCGCGCGACCTCTCGCGCGGCGAAGCGGCCGCGAGAGAGGTGGGCGCCGACGCTCGCGCGATCCAGCTCGATGTCACCGACGGCGCCTCGATCGCTGCGGCAGCCTCGCGCATCGAGCGCGAGCTCGGTCGCCTCGACGTGCTGATCAACAACGCAGGTGTCGCCAGCCTCGGCGACGACGTCGGCTCGTTCGAGGAGCGCATCGAGCGGCGTCTGCCCAGCCGCGTCTCGATCGACGAGGTGCGCGGCGTCTTCGAGACGAACGTGTTCGGGGTGATCGCCGTGACACAGGCGATGCTGCCCTTGCTCCGCGAGGCGCCCGATGGCCGGATCGTGAACGTGTCGAGCGAAGTGGGCTCGCTCGCGAAGCAGACCGACCCGAGCAACCCGTACCGTCACATCATCAGCGCTTCGTACTCGCCGTCGAAGACCGCGCTCAACGCGGTGACGGTCGCGTTCGCGAACGAGCTCGCGGGCACACGCATCAAGGTGAACGCGATGTGCCCCGGCTTCACCGCGACCGATCTCAACCAACACCGCGGCACACGCAGCGTCGCGCAAGGTGCGCGGGAGGCCGTGCGTCTCGCGCTGCTCGGAGAGGACGGGCCGACCGCGAGCTTCTCGAACGAGGCCGGTCCGCTCCCTTGGTGAGACCAGCGACCATGACGGACGCGGACGAGCGTCGGCAGCACAGAAACGATCGTTTCGCGGTCTCTCAATCGCGATCGGGCGCGCCGAGCGGGAAGTGCTTGCGGAAGTCGCGCGCTTCGTCGACCGCGCGCGCGAACGAGGGTCGCGCCAGGAGACGGGCGCGGTACGCGCGGAGGGTCGGGTACGTGTCGGCGATCGGATGCACCCAGTCCGCGTAGAAGAGCGAGGGCGCGGCGGCGCAGTCCGCGAGGGTGAAGGCTTCGCCGCAGGCCCAGGTCGTTCCTGCGAGGCGCGCTTCGAGCCAGGGGTAGGCGAGGTCGAGCTTCTGCGCCGAGAGCGCGAGCCCGTCGGCGCGCTTGATCGGATCGCCCGTGAGCGCGCCGTTCACCGCGTGCTGCGCGGCCTCCATCACGTGCAGGTCGAAGAACCGATCGAGGAAGCGGATCTCGAGCGCCTCCATCGGGTCGCGTGGGATCAACGTCACGGGTCCCGGATGACGAAGGCCGAGGTACTCGATGATCACGCTGGTCTCGATGACGTCTCGATCGCCGTCGACGAGGACGGGAAAGCGACGCAGCGGCCAGCGACGCAGCCAGTCGGTGACGTGATCGGGGTGCTCGGCGTCGATCGATCGCAGCTCGAACGGCGTGCCGTTCTCGTAGAGCGCGACGAGGAGCTTCTGGGTGTACGAGGAGAAGCGGTGACCGTAGGCGACGAGCGACATGCGCGTCCGTCTAGCGTCTGCCGCGCGCCGATCGCAAGTCGCTCGCGTGGAGCGAGGCGTGATCGCGTAGCGTCGCGGCATGGGCAGCGTGTTGATCGTCGGCGGCTGGGTGGAGCTCGAGAGCGACGAGGCCTTGGTGGCGTGGCGCGCCAAGGCGCTCGCGACCGCGAAGCTCACGGGGTGGGACGGACCGATCGACGCGCCAGCGAAGGGCTCGGCCTTCGACCGGTGGACGATCGGCGAGCTGATCGCGAAGGCGGCGGAGGCGCCCGAGCCGATCGAGATCGTCGAGACGGCGCGAGGCGTGCGGTTCGCGGCGGCCCTCGCGAGTGTGACCGGGAGAGAGCTCTGGGCGCCTGCGTTGTTGGCGGCCGTGCGTCGCGCGTCGGGCGCGGGGCAGGGTGGCGCGTGGGCCTTCCTCGCGAGCGAAGGTGGCGCCGTGCTCGCCGTGGATCTCGGAGGCCGTGGTGCCTTTCGCGCGCTCGACGAAGACCACGCGATCGCCGCCGCGCTCAAAGAGCCCGAGATGATCCGCGCGGTGGCGCTCGTCGATGGACAGGCATCCGACGAAGGCGCGCTGTCGAGCTTGGCGCCACGGGTCGTCGACTCCGCGGCGACGACGAGTGGGAAATCGAGGTCACGCGCTGTCGTGAAGACGAAGGCGAGTGACCAGGTGTTGGCGGGCCCCGCCAAGCCGTGGCCCAAGGTGCGCAAGCTCCCGCTGAAGCTGAGGTCGTCGCCGCGCGGCATCGTGCAGCTCACGACGGGCGAGATCCTGATCGTCGCGAGGCTCGGTCAGCTCGCGCGCGGTCGGCTCGACGGGGCGTGGACGACGCACGAGACGGCGCTCGGCACCCTGGAGTGGGTTTGTGCGGAGGGCGCGCGCGTGTGGGTCGGCGCCGACGATGGGCTCTTCGTGAGCGACGACGGCGGCGTCACGTTCGCGCCCCGCGGATCGCGCGGGCACCCGTGGTCGTCGCTGCTGTTCGTCGAGGGTGCGATCGTCGGGTGCCGTGACGGCGAGGTGATGCGCTCCACCGACGACGGTGCGACGTGGACGAGCGTGTTCCGCGTCGACGACTTCTACGGCGCCGCGTCGCTCGCGCGCGGGCCCGGCGATCTCGTGGTCGCGACGGGATTCGCGGGGCGCGTGTTCGTGTCGCGCGATCTCGGCCGCAGCTTCGAGTGCGTTCATCTCGGACCGTCCGAGGCGTTGCACAGGCCCGCGTTGCTCGGCGAGCATGCCTGGTACGTGGGCGTGTCGCGCCTCGTGCGCGCGTCGCTCGCGAGCCCCGGCGACTACGAGCGTGCGGGACCGAGGAAGCCGAAGAACGTCGACTACGTCGCGGTGCATGCGGGGCACGGGACGCTGTGGCTGGCGTGCGAGAGCCAGGTGGTACGCTCCCGTGATGGAGGAGGGAGCTGGGAGATCGTGCTCGAGAAGCCAGTGGTCTTCGGCGAGGCGCTCTTGCTGGGCCCTCGACGCGCGATCGTGCTCGCGTCGGATGGGCACGCGTACGAGATCGACGGCTGATCAGCGACCGCGGAAGTGCGCGACGAGCGCTTGTGTGAGCGCCGCGATGCGCGGGCTCTTGCGGTGCGACTCGTGGGTCAGCACCCATGCCACGCGATCGAGCGCACGCAGGCCTTCGCGTCGGGAGGTGTCCTCGACCAGCTCGGGGTAGAGCGCGGCGAGCGGACGGGGGAGGAGGCCCAGGCCCACGCCTTCGCGGACGAACGCGAGGAAGGCCCCGCGGTTGGCCGTCGCCACCGCGACGGGCTTCGCGCGCTCGCGCTCCCACTTCGCCTCGGGCGTCGTGGCGTTCGCGTCGGTCAGCACGATCCAGCTCGGTCGCTCGTGGGCGAGCACGGCGTCGGTGCCGAACACCGCGTAGTCGAAGCGGAAGAGGCGCGTGCCCCAGCAGTCGGGTGGAGGACGCTGGACGATGCTGATCGCGACGTCGACCTCGCGTCGTCGCACGCTCGGTCCGCGGTCCGAGAGCAGGAGATCGACACGCAGCGCGGGGTGCTCGAGGCGGAGCGCGCGCAGCGCAGGCGCGAGCAGCGGCGCCATGCCCTCGACGGTGGTGAGCGAGACGGTGCCCTCGAGGCTCTCGTCGCGCCGGCGTACGTCACCCACGGTGCGCGCGAAGGCTTCACGCATGCGGCGGCCTCCTTCGGCGAGCTCCCGGCCCGCGTCGGTCAGCGTCGTGGGGCCCGCGGTGCGGGTCAGGCAGCGGGCGCCGGTGCTGGCCTCGAGCGCGGCGATGCGTCGGTAGAGCGTGGCGACCGAGACCTCGAGCTCGCGCGTGGCGGCGCCGACGTCGCCCGTGCGCGCGAGCGCTTCGAGGAAGCGGAGGTCGTCCCAGCTCGGCGTGGCCATGGCGCGACGATGACCGGGCGCCCTTCGGGTCGCAAGAACGAGAGGCGCGCTCTCATTCGTGAGAGATGCGCCGACACGCTTCCCGCCTAGGATCACCCCCCATGACTCGCCTCGTCTCGGGCCCGCTCTTCCCCTGTCTCGCCGCGCTCGCGCTCACCGCGTGCGGTCCCGCCCCCTCCGCGGGCTCGGACGCAGGTCCCGTGGTGGACGATGCAGGCCCGATGGCGCCCGACGATGCGCCCGTGCCCGTAGAGACCGACGCAGGGCACGTGCTCGGCGAGCGCCTCCCGCTCGAGGCTCGTTTTCCCGAGGGCGGTGCGTTCGATCCCGTCGAGGGTGCGTTCTACGTGGGCAGCCTCGCGGATGGCAGCGTGCACCGCGTCGACCGTGCAACGGGCCAGGAGACGGTGGTGTTCACCGAGACCGCGCCTGGGAGGTGGTGGACGCTGGGGATGCACGTGGACGCGACGCGACGTCGCCTCTTCGTCTGCGCGATGGACGATCAGCGCGAGACCACGACCGAGGATCCTCCCTATCTCGGCTACGTCTGGGAGATCGACCTCACCACGGGCGAGCGCGTGGCGACGCACGACCTCTCGGACGCGCATCCGCGTGCGACGTGCACCGATGTCACCTCGACGAGCGACGGCGCGCTGTACGTCGCGGATCGCGAGCACCCCAACGTCTACCGGATCGTCGACGGGGAGGTGGAGCTGTATGTGACCGACCCGCTGCTGGGCTCGAGCGCGATCGGCCTCAACGCGATCACGCCCACGCCCGACGGGTCTGCGCTGCTCGCGATCGTCTACCTGCCCTCGCTGCTCGCTCGGATCGATCTCACGACGCGCGAGGTCACTCAGGTCGCCGTCACGGGAGGGTTCCGCGATGCGCTCCCTGCGCTGAGCGGCGCCGATGGGATGGCCTTCGATGCCGATGGGCGGCTCCGCGTGGCGTTCAGTAGCCAGCTCACGACGCTCGAGGGCGTGACGGCGGAGTGGCGGTCGGCCCGCGCGGCCTCGGTCGACGTGCCCGCGGGCATGACGGACGTCGTGATCGCGGACGACGCGATCTACCTCCTCAACGGACAGGCCGTGCGCTTCGCGCTCGGCGATGCGCCCGACCCGTTCGTGCTCGCTCGGCTGCTCGCGCCTTGACCGAGAGTGCGGCGACGCGCCTCAGGCGGGGCGTGGTGCTCGATCGACGACCTCGCGACGCGAGGGAAACGAGGGGATCGGGCGCGCTGGTGCCCGGCACGCGTGCTGCACACGTCTCGCGCCGAGGAGCACCGTCATGCGCATCATCACCGCCGCCGACGACAGCTGGGCCGACCTGGAAGACACCTTCGACCTCCCCGAGGCCACGACCCCGCCGGGTCGCGTGCTCGGCCCGCGTCACCTGCGCGCGGTCGCGGAGTACGTGCGCACGCAGAGCGGGGAGATCGTGCTCGACGAGGACGGCAACCTCCTCGAGGAGTGAGACGGATCGAGCCGTAGCTCCGATCGAGGCGATCAGAGCTCGTCCTCGCGCGCGTCGAGGTAGGAGCGATCGGCGCCCTCGCAGAGCGCCGCGAGCTGCAGGACGCGTGGGACCTCGGTCGCGATCCAGTAGCGCGC
Source organism: Deltaproteobacteria bacterium (assembly GCA_017303575.1). Lineage (GTDB taxonomy): Bacteria > Myxococcota_A > Polyangia > Polyangiales > Sandaracinaceae > JAFLCL01. The sequence continues at coordinate 21,175 of JAFLCL010000038.1, read as the reverse complement.
GGCCCGCACGATCCCGCGCACGAACGCGTCCTCTTCGCGGCGCGCGGCGGCCGCCCACATGCGCGCCCACTGCCACGCGACGACGACGATCGAGAAGGCCTCGAGGTAGTCCGCGCTGTGACCCATCATGCCCTCGACGTCGCCGGCGACGCCGCGCTGCGCGAGCGTGGCGGTGAGCGCGACGAGCCGGTGGAGCGCCTCGCGTGTGGTCGCGATCGAGGCGACGTCCACACCGGACACGCCCTCCGCCTCCGCGAGATCCGCGAGCACTTCGTCGGCGAAGAGCGCGAGCGTATTGCCCCCGCCCGCGACGACCTTGCGGCCCAGGAGGTCGAGTCCCTGGATGCCAGTCGTGCCCTCGTGGATCGAGTTGAGCTTCTGATCGCGAAGCCACGCCTCGGGCAGGTACTCGCTCGAGTAGCCGTAGCCTCCGTGGATCTGGAGCGCGAGCGTGTTGGCCTCGAAGCCCTTCTCCGCGGGGAACGTCTTGGCGATCGGGGTGAGGAGGTCGAGAAGCTTCTGGCTGCGCGCGCGCTCGTCCGCGTCGGTCGAGTGCTCCGACAGGTCCGCGTAGCGAGACACTGCGCCGAGCACACAGAGCGCGCCCTCCACGATGGCCTTCTGACGAAGGAGCATGCGCCGCACGTCCGCGTGCGCGACGAGCGCGACCGGCGGACGCGACGCGTCCTTCTCCGTGATGCTGCGGCCCTGCGTGCGCTCCTTCGCGTACGCGAGCGACTCGAGGTACGCGACCGACGCTGTCGAGGCAGCGTTGAGGCCCACCATGATCCGCGCCTCGTTCATCATCTGGAACATGCAGCGCAGGCCCTGGTGCGGCGGGCCGACGAGCCATCCGTGGCAGTCGTTCGACTCGCCGAGCGAGAGCGCGACCGAGGGCAGGCCGCGCCAGCCGATCTTGTGGATCACGCCGCTCACGTGCACGTCGTTCGGCACGAGCGCCCCGCCCGCATCGAGACGAAGGCGAGGGACGGCGAAGAGCGAGATGCCCTTGGTGCCGCGCGGCGCGCCGTCGATGCGCGCGAGCACGAGGTGGACGACGTTCTCGGTCGCGTCGTGGTCGCCGCCCGAGATGAAGATCTTGCTGCCGCGGATGAGGTGATGGCCTTCGCTCGTCGGCGTGGCGCTCGAGGTGACGTCCGCGAGGCTGCTCCCCGCTTGCGGTTCGGTGAGCGCCATCGTCCCGGACCAGCGACCCTCGTACATCGGCGTCATGAACGTCGATCGCAGCGCGTCCGATCCGAACGCCTCGATGAGGTGCGCGGCGCCGGTGGTGAGGCCCACGTAGCCGTAGGCGGAGAGGTTGCCGGCCATGAGGTACGCGTGCGCGAGCGCGGCGACCGTCATCGGCAGTTGCTGACCGCCGACGCTCGTCGGTCGTGTCGCGTTCAGCGCGCCGAGATCCACCAGCTCGCGGAAGAGGCGCTTCACCTCTGCGTGCACGATCACGCGCCCCGACTCGAGGCGGGGCGGTGCCTCGTCCATCGCGCGGTAGGTGGGGAAGAGGCGCGATCGCGCGAGGCGACGACAGGCAGCGACGTAGAGATCGAACGTCTCCCGCTCGTGCTCGGCGAAGTGCGGACAGCGCGTGAGCGAGGTGACGTCGAGCACGTCGTGGAGGAGGAAGTCTACGAAGCGATCGCGGATCAGCGGGTTGTCGGAGGCCATCGCGCGCCAGCCTCGCACACACTCGCTCCACGCACTCGGTCTGCCACGTGACGACGACGCGTACGCCGCGATAGGCTCGCGGCGCATGGAAGACATGGGCGAGGACGAAGTCGTGGCGCTGATGGCGTCGGCCGCCGCGGGCATCTTCGGCTTCGCGCGTTGGTATGGCGTGGGCCTCACGACGAGCTGGCTCGGCGCGTCCAGGACGGCGCGCCTGCTTCTCCTCGTGCTTCCACCGCTCGCGATCCTCGGTCTATGGCAGGTGCTCGGCACGTACGCCGCCGTCGACGTGCGCGAGGACTTTCGCTACCAGCTCCTCTTCGCGGTGATGGGGACGATCTGGGTGCTGCTCTTGCCGCGCGCGCTGAGCCTGATCGGCGTGAGCTTCGAGGACGACGCGCTCGAACGTCGCAACGCCGCGGCGTCCATCGCCATCGGGGGCGCCGTCGTGTCGCTCGGCGTGCTCTTCGCGGGCAGCAACATGGGGGAGGGCCCCAGCATCTGGAACACCGTCGAGACCGCGGTGGTCGCGACCGGCGTGCTCGGTGTGGCGGTGCTCCTCCACGCCCTCGCGACGCAGGTGGGCGACTCGATCTCCGTGGAGCGCGACGTCGCGACGGGCCTTCGCTTCGCCGGATGGATCGTCGGGTCGGGGCTCGTGCTCGCGCGCGCGAGCGCGGGCGACTGGGCGGGCGAGGCCGCCATGGTGAACGACCTCGTGCACGTCGGCTGGCCGGTGCTCGCGCTGCTCGTGATCGCGATCCCCGCCGACTCACTGCTCAAGCCGAGCGATCGATCGCCGTCACCCAACCTGCTCGTGGCGGGCGTCTTGCCGGGCTTCGTCTACGTCGGTGCGGCGGTGGGATACATCGCCGCGCTGCCGCAGTGGACCGAGTGAGCGCGGCAGAGCTCTGGGCGGGCGAGGCGCTCCCGCCCGAGCGCTTCGAGCCGCTGAGGCGCGCGGCGATTCTCGGTCACTGCAAGTGGGACGCGCAGGTCGGCGACCAAGCGACGCTCGCGCCATTCCCCCTCGTGATCACGCGTTCGCTCTCGGATCGCCTGTCGGGGTGGGCCGAGGCGCTCGATCGCGAGTCGCGCGCGGCGGAGCGAGCGCTGCTCGAGACCCCTGCGCTGTGGGAGACGCTCGCCGTTCCGCGCGCGATTCGATCGGTCCTCCGGCGCGGCGCGAAGGAGGGCTGGTCTCCCGCGGCAGCTCGCGTGATGCGCTTCGACTTCCATCCATGTGAGGACGGTTGGCGTCTCTCCGAAGTGAACGCGGACGTCCCCGGCGGCTACGGCGAAGCCACCGAGTTCACGCAGCTGATCGCCGAGGCCCATCCAGGTCTGTCGACGACCGGTGCGCCCGGTCCCGCGTGGGTGGATGCCATTCTCGCCTCGGCGCGTGCTCACGCATCGACGCAGACGCTTTTCGGTGTGCTCCTCCACGCGCCCGGGTTCATCGAGGATCTCCAGGTCGTCTCGTATCTCGCCAAGCTCCTTCGTGCGCGCGGCGCGCACGTGACGCTCGCACAGCCACAGCACCTCGGCTGGAAGGACGGACGGGCGCACCTCGAGTCGGACTGGCACCGAGGACCGCTCGATTTCGTGGTTCGTTTCTTCCAAGCAGAGTGGTTGTCGCGACTGCCACGCTCGGTCGCGTGGCAGCCGCTCTTCGTGGGTGGAAAGACGCCAGTTGCCAATCCTGGTCTCGCCGTGTTGCTCGAGAGCAAACGATGTCCGCTCGTGTGGGATCGACTGGCCACTTCGCTGCCCACGTGGCGCGCGCTCCTGCCCGAGACGCGCGCGACCTCGGGCCGCGTCGGTGATCTGGATCCGGCGTGGATGCTGAAGAGCGCCTATTCGAACAATGGCGACGACGTGCTCCATCGTGAGCTCACGCCGAGGGCGGAGTGGCAGAAGGTCACGCGCTTCTTGTTCTTCTCGCGCGGCGAGTGGATCGAGCAGCGGCGCTTCCAGCCGACGCCGCTCGAGACGCCGTGGGGCTCGATGCACGTGTGCCTGGGTGTCTACACGGTGGATGGCCAGGCGGTGGGCATGTACGGCAGACTCTCGCGCGGGCCGATCGTGGACTACCGCGCCGTGGACGTGGCGGTGTTGGTGAAGGAGACGAGATGAGACCGGACGAGGCATACGAGGTGTGGGCACCGTCGGGCGGGCCGTGGTCCCCGTGGGTGAAGCCGATCCTCTTTGCCGCCGAGCCCAACTGGGATCCCACGCTCTTCGCCGCGATCAGCGAGCTGAACGAGCCCGCGTGGCTCGCCAGCCCGAGCTCGAGCGATGGCTACCGCGAGCTTCGTCGTGAGCGATCGAGCGAGGACCTCTCGACCGCCTACGTGATCGATCTACCGGGGGCCGAGGCGATCGCGTGGGGCCTCTTCTTCGCGCGCCGCGGGTGGCGACCGATCCCGCTCTACAACGCGATCCCCGGCGGCTACACGGCGCCGGTCGCGCCCGCGCCGCTCGACGCCTCCCCGGCCAATCCTTTCGCGACGCCCGGCTTCGTCTCGGTGCTGCCGCACGCGCTGGTGGACGTGTCGAACATCGTGCGCGCGATGGTGAGCGCGACGGGCACGCTGCACACGCTGGGCGTTCCGGCGAACCGACCGCCGGTGTTTCTGCTCGATGCGGATCGTCGCGTCGGCGTGGGCACGCCGGTGCCGGGGCGCTTCGACAATCGATCGATCAGCCTGCCCACGGACTTCCCTTCCGCCGTGTTCCTGAGAGCGCAGGGCATCCAGCGTGTCGTCCTCCTCCAGGCCACCGCGCGCGAGCCGCAGGAGGATCTCGCGCACACGCTGCTCGCGTGGCAGCAGGGCGGCCTCGTGATCGAGTCGAAGTCGCTCGCGAACGACGAGGCCCCGAGCGCGATCGAGGTCACGCCGCCCTCGCGTTTTCGTGCGGCTTGGTACCGATTCCTCGCGACGATCGGCCTGCGTCGGAGCCCGCTCGGTGGCTTCGGCGGTGCGATCCCGATCCCCTCGGCGGGGTGACCCTCAGCGTGGGCTGGAGAGCGCGTCGCGCAGACCGGCGAGCAGGCCTCTGGCGCGTGCGTCGTGTGCGCGCTCGGTCGCGTAGCCGATCGGCGGATAGAGGATGCAGTGCTCGAGCGATCGCAGGATCGCGAGCGTCTCGGGTGCGAGCTCGTCGCCGTGGTCGGTCGCGAGCCAGAGCGAGCCCTCGCGCAGCCGCTCGATCAGCGCGTCGAGATCGAGCAGCTCGAGCGGCGAGAGGTGCACGAGGAGGGCGCCTCTCGGAATCCCTGCGATTCGTGGGCGATCGAGGAGACCACGCGTCTCGTCCGTGAGCGCGAGGTGCACGCTCAGGACCTCCGAGCGCCCGAGCAGCGCGTCGAGCGTCATCGCGTGCGCGGCGTGCTCGGCGCGCGTCGTGCGCGACCAGTGCCTGACGTCGGCGCCGAAGCCAGCGCCGAGGATCGACGCGACACGCGATCCGATCGCCCCCCTGCCGACGATCCCCACCCGCAGATCGCGGAGCTCGCGACCGAGGTGAGGTGTTTCGGCGAGATCGCCACGCGCTGCCCGTCCTCGCGCGTCCGTCAGGCCACGGAGGTGATCGAGGGTGATCGCCACCGCGAGCTCGGCGACGGCCTCGGTGCTGAACCCCGGCACGTTGCGGACGACGACGCCGCGCGCCGCGCAGGCAGCGAGGTCGATGTGACCCATCGAGGTACCGAACACCCCGACGTACCGGAGCTTCGGTGCACGAGCGAGCAGCGCACCATCGACGCGCACGCCGAGCTGCACGAGCACTGCGTCGGCGTCCGCGAGGTGGAGGGGGAGATCAGGATCGCCGCGCCGCGCGCAGACGACCGGACCCAGCTCGGCGAGCGCCTGCCAGTCGTCGGGCGGCAGATCTCGATCGACGAGATCGAGCGTCACGATCCGCGGCGGCGGCACGGCGCGACTCTACCAAGACGCTCGCGAGGCTCCTTCGACGAAAACGATCACGGAGCATGTCGAGCCGGCGAGCTCGGCTCCGACGTTGGTGTGACGGTGACGAGCGGGCTGCCACAGTGGCGTCACGGAACGCCGTCGATCACGAGCGAGTCGAGGAGATCCCATGAAGTACATGATGATGATGCACACCCCGAGCGGCCCCTATCAGATCGGCGGCTGGGCCCCCGAGGACTTCAAGGCGCACATCCAGTACATGAAGGCGTTCGCTGCCCAGCTGCAGAAGGACGGCGAGTGGGTCGATGGGCAGGGCCTCGCGGGGCCCGATCAGGCCAAGCGTGTCCGCGCGAGCGACACGGGCGCACCGATCACCGACGGCGTGTTCCCCGAGACCAAGGAGTTCCTCGCGGGCTATTGGCTCATCGACGTCGAGAGCCCCGAGCGCGCGTATGCGCTCGCTGCGCACGCGTCGATGGCGCCGGGGCCGAAGGGCAAGCCGCTGCACCTCTCGATCGAGGTGCGTCAGGTGATGAGCGCACCCTGATCGTCGCCGCCTCTCGCGCTCGTGAGGTTGCACGTGCAGAGCTCGCACACGTTCCAGACGCTGTTGCGCGCGCTCGCGCCCGAGGTGCTCGGCGCGCTGGTGCGTCGATGGCGAGATCTGCCCGCGTGCGAGGACGCGGTGCAAGAGGCGCTGATCGAGGCCGCCACGCAGTGGCCGACGCGCGGCGTGCCCGAGCGACCCAAGGGTTGGCTCGTGCACGTCGCGACGCGGCGGCTCACCGATCACGTGCGCGCCGATGCCGCGCGACGGCACCGCGAGGCGCTCGTCGTCGCGATGATCCCGTCCGACGAGCAGGTCGCGCTCGCGGCCGACGAGGCGATGCCCGAGCGCGACGACACGCTCGATCTCCTCTTTCTCTGCTGTCACCCCGAGCTCACGTCGGCCTCGGCGATCGCGCTGACGCTGCGCGCCGTCGGCGGCCTCACGACCTCGGAGATCGCGCGCGCGTTCCTCGTGCCCGAGGCGACGATCGCGCAGAGAATCAGCCGCGCGAAGCAGACGATCCAGCGCTCGGGCACGCCGTTCCAACTGCCGACGGAGGCCGAGCGTGCCGAGCGGCTCACGTCCGTCATGCGCGTGCTCTACCTGGTGTTCAACGAGGGCTACGCGGCGAGCAGTGGTGACGAGGTGTCGCGCGCAGACCTCGCGGAGGAGGCCACTCGGATGGCGCGCCTGCTGCTCGCGCATGCCCCGGACGAGCCCGAGGTGATCGGCCTGCTCGCGCTCATGCGGCTCACCGACGCACGTCGCGCGGCGCGCACGGGCGAGAGCGGCGAGCTCGTTCCGCTCGATGCGCAGGATCGCACGCGCTGGGATCGCGCCGCGATCGAGGAGGGGCTCGCGCTCGTCGAGCGCGCGATGCGCAGCGGACGTCCGGGCGCGTACTCGATCCAAGCGGCGATCGCGGCTCTGCACGACGAAGCCATGAGCTCCGAGGCGACCGATTGGCCTCAGATCCTCGCGCTCTACGACGTGCTCCTCCACATCGAACGCTCACCGATGGCCGCGCTCAGCCGTGTCGTGGCGCTCGCGATGGTGGAGGGACCGCACGCGGGCCTGGCCGCGCTGGGCCCCATGGAGGGCGATGCGCGTTTGGGCCACCGGCTCGACGCTGTGCGAGGTCACCTACTCGAGCGCGCGGGTGATCGGGCGGGCGCCGTCGCCGCGTATCGACGTGCTGCAGACGCGACCACCAGCCACGCCGAGCGCGACCACCTGTGGCTCCGCGCGTCGAGCCTCGAGCGCGAGCGCTGACGACACGAGCCGCTCGATCGTGTCGGCCCGCGCCACGCATCGTCTCGTTGCGCGGATGCGACGAGCGAGACGCGATCGGCCGGTTAGGCTGCGCGGACCATGACGAAGCTCGAGATCGGCGTCGACACGTTCGGCGATCGCACACGCAGCGCGGACGGCGCGTTCCTCTCCCACGCGCAGGTGCTGCGCGACGTCGTCGAGCAAGCGGAGCTCGCGGATCGCGTGGGCCTCGCCTTCTTCGCGGTGGGCGAGCACCACCGCGAGGACTTCGCTGTCTCGGCGCCCGAGGTGCTGCTGGGCGCGATCGCGTCGCGCACCAAGACGATCCACCTCGGCTCCGCGGTCACCGTGCTGAGCTCGGACGATCCGATCCGCGTGTTCCAGCGCTTCTCCACGCTCGATGCGATCTCGAGCGGGCGCGCCGAGGTGATCCTCGGTCGGGGCTCGTTCACCGAGTCGTTCCCGCTCTTCGGCTTCGATCTCTCGCAGTACGAAGCGCTCTTCGAGGAGAAGCTCGATCTCTACGCGAAGGTCCGCGCGGGCACGCCCGTCACGTGGTCAGGCCAGACGCGGACGCCGCTCCGCAACCAGTCCGTCTACCCGCCGATCGAGAGGGGCCTCTTGCGCACGTGGGTCGGCGTGGGCGGGAGCCCCGAGTCCGTGGTGCGCGCGGCGCGCCACGGGTTCGATCTGATGCTGGCGATCATCGGCGGAGACTCCGCGCGCTTCGAGCCCTACGTGGCGCTCTATCACCGCGCGCTGCGCGAGATGGGCAAGGACGCGCTGCCGGTCGGTGTGCACTCGCCGGGTCACCTGGCGGACACCGACGAAGAGGCGAAGGAGCAGCTCTGGCCGCACTACTTCGAGATGCGCAAGCGCATCGGCGCAGAGCGAGGTTGGCCGCCGCCGACGCGCGCGCAGTTCGATCAGGAAGCAGGCCCGCGCGGCGCGCTCTACGTGGGTGCGCCCGAGACGGTGGCGCAGAAGATCGCCGCGACGGCCAAGACGCTGTCGCTGTCGCGCTTCGAGATGAAGTACAGCAATGGCACGATGCCGCACGCGCAGATGATGCGGAGCCTCGAGCTGCTCGGCACCCGCGTCGCGCCGCGTGTGCACGAGCTGCTCTCGAGCGGCTGAGCAGCCCTCGTCGCTACGCGCGTGGGTCGGCTCTCACCGACGGCACTTGTCGTCGACGAAGCCAGCCCCAGTCCTCTCGATCGACCCACGGTCGGCGCGCTGTGCGCTCGTCGGGGGAGCGAGGTGAGCGGTGACGGGACGCATTCGGATCGAGGCGTGGGTGATCGGCGCGTGTCTCTCGAGCGCGCTCGTGGTGAACGTCGCGCGAGCAGAGGACGCGAGCGACACGACGGTGGATGTCGAGGAGCCAGCGCCTGCGCGCGAGGACGAGTTCGGCATCCGCGGTACGGCCGAGCTCGGCTTCGTGGGCGTGCTCGCGCACGAGATCACGCTCGGTCAGAGCGGCACGCGCATCGACTACGTGAGCGACCTCCAGCAGAACAACCTCTACCTGTTCCTGCGCCTGCAGGTGGACATCGATGTGTGGCGTCAGCACATCGTGACGCTGCTCTACCAGCCGCTGGACATCACGAGCACGACGACCGCCTCGCGCGATCTCACGATCGACGGAGAGCTCTTCCCCGCAGGGCAGCCGATCCAGGCGCGCTACGGCTTTCCTTTCTATCGCTTCGGCTGGGCGTTCGACGTGCTCGAAGGACGCGACGAGGAGCTCGCGTTCGGCGTGGGCCTCCAGCTGCGCAATGCGACGATCGAGTTCCGCAGCCTCGATGGAACGCGCTTTCGATCACGCTCCGACGTGGGGCCCGTGCCTCTCTTGCGTGCGCGCGGGCGCTTCGCGATCGGCTCGGGATGGTTCTTCGCGTTCGAGGCCGATGGGTGGTGGTCGCCGATCCCCGGTCTCAACGGCTCGGGCGACAGCCTGGTGGAGGGAGCGATCGCGGATCTCAGCGTGCGCCTCGGCTGGCGCCTCGTGCCTCACGTCGATGCGTTCCTCAACGTGCGCTACCTCGGCGGTGGCGCGGACGGACGGGGCTCGCCCGAGGGCACGAGCGATGGCTTCCAGGCGAACTGGCTCCACTTCCTCGCGATCTCCGTGGGCGCCACGATCGACTCGCGCGAGTGAGAGCAGGTAGCCTGCGGCCGCGTGGGCACGAAGCCGAAGATCCTCGTCGTCTACTGTCACCCGAACCCCAAGAGCTTCACGCACGCCGTGCTCGAGGCTGTGCAGGCCGGTCTGGGCAGCGCGTGCGAGATCGACACGCTCGATCTCTACGCGTCGGGCTTCGATCCGGTGTTGGTGGTGGACGAGACGCGACGTCGCCGTGATCTCGACAAGGTCGAGGAGACGCGCCCGCAGCGCGATCAGATCGCGTGGTGCGATGCGATGGTCTTCGTGTACCCGGTGTGGTGGGGCGGCTTCCCCGCCATGCTCAAGGGCTGGCTCGATCGCACGTTCGTCTCGGGCCTCACGTACTCGTTCAAGGATCGACCGAGGACCGCGGTGTTTCCGCACGGCCTCCTGCGCGGCAAGGAAGCTCACTTCTTCTACACGCTCGACTCGCCGTGGATCGTGGCGCTCCTCGATCCCGGCTGGTTCTCGAACCTCTTCACCGTGTTCTGGTACTGCGGCGTCTCCACGGTGCGTCGTCACTACCTCGCGCGGCTCAAGCTCACGACCGACGATCAACGCCGCGCGTGGCTCGAGACGGTGAAGCTGCGCGCATCGCGGATCGCGACGAAGCTCGCGCTGAAGCCGCGGTCGACCTCGGGCTAGAGTCACCGCCATGGACGCGATCTCGTGGGAACGAGCGCTCGACGAGCTCGACGCGCTGGGGCTCCCTCTCGTGACGGGTCGCGCAGATCGACCGTCTCGCTCGCGCGTCGCAGGTCCGATGCCGCGCCTCGTAACCATCCTCGTCGCCTCGGTGCTCGCCTCGAATTGTCTCGCGTGTGGCGGCGGCGCGTCTGCGTCACGCGGCGTCGAGACGAGCGAGGACGGGCCGCGCTATGCGCAGCCCGACCTGTTCGGCAACTGTCCGAGCGGCACTCACCGCGACGACTGCGCGCACGGCAGCTGCGAGCACTGCGACGACTGCGTCGCGGAGTGCGTGTTCGACTGACGACGCCCATAGAACGGAGGCGGCGGGCTCGACCGCGTCGCGTGGTAGCGTCACGCCCGTGCGAGCTCTCGGCGCAGGGAACCTCGGTGCGGCCGGCGGGATCGGCCTGACGATGGTTCTGTCGAGCGTCGCTGGCTGCTCGTGTGACGACGCCTCTCCACCGACGACCGTCGCGGCGCCCCCTGCGACGACACGCGCCGAGGGCGCGGTCGTCACGGTCCCCGAGACCCCACCGATCGTCGAGCCCGCGGGCGACGTCGGCTACACCGCGTTTCCGATCGAAGGCCTCGGCGAGCGTGATTGGGTCGCGCTCGCGATCACCGATGACGCGGTCGTCGTCGTCAGCGACACGCGGCTCGTGTCGATCTCCGCGGAGGGAACGACGCGCACGGCGGAGAACCCCGAGGGAATCGACTACTCGCAGGGCGATCAGCTGGCTCCCTTCGCCGCAGGCGCGTTCGCGCACCTGGCCTCGCACCGGGCCTCGCGCCGGCTCGTGGCCTGGGACGCTGCGTCTCTCACGAAGCGCTTCGAGGTCCCACTGACCGAAGGCGAGCACGACCCGCCGCGTCTCTTCGCGTCGGGCGAGCTCTTCGTCGTTCGCGTGCGCGACGCGTGGATCGGCATCGATGCACACACGGGCGCCGAAGCGTGGCGGGTGGCCACCACCTCGCAGCGGAACGGGGACGACGTCGTGCAAGACGCAGCAGGGCAGGGCATCGTCGTCGAGTCCTCGCGCGAGTGGGTGCGCGGGCTCGATGCGCGAACGGGACGCGAGATCTTCCGACGCGACGCGACGCTCGAGCAGCCGAGCCCGATCGGTCCTCGCGGCTTCGGGCTCCTTCTCCCGCGGGACTTCGTCGCGGGGATCTCGCCCGGCTCTCCGAGTCGCGCCGCGGGCGTGGCGCCCTACCGCGAGACGATCCTCGCGCTCGACGGCAGCCCGCTCGTCAGCCTCGAGTCGAACGACTTCATCGTCCGCGACGCGATCGACGTGGGTGCGGACGCGACGACGGTGGCGGTGCTCGACGCGGATCGAGAGGTCGTCGTCCGCGTGTACGAGCACGCGAGCGGAGCGATCCGCGCGAGCGCTGGGCCGTTCGCGGCGTCTGCTTGGGCGTCTCCGAGCCTCGCGCGCGCGGGAGATCGACTGATCCTCGCGAGCGACGTGAACACGGTGCGCGTCCTCGGTTCCGACGGCCGCGAGGCCTGGCGCGGACAGCCGGAGACGGAGTGTCGCAGCGTCGCTCTCTTCGCAGCGTCGGGCGGCGCGATGCCCTGGATCACCTGTCGAGGCCTCGGCCACGTCACGCTGTACCGACCCTCGACGCCTGCACCACGGCGACGACTCCACGTGTCGGGCACCGTCTTCTGCGACGGCGATCCCGTCGAGGAGGCCGTCCTCGTCGCCGGAACGCGTGTGCGCCCGGACGCGAGCGGGCACTACGAGATCGAGGTCGTGGTCGACCAGGAGCTCGCCATCTCCTCCGACGAACGACCGCGATGCGGGTGTGGTGGCAGCTCGCGCCGTGTCGAGATCCCGACGGGGACCTCGACGGTGCACGCCGATCTTCCCTTGCCCGAGTGGATCGGCGGTCTCGATGGGCTCTGAGAGACCCTTCACGTGAGCACGACGGACCAGACGCTCGACGGCGCCGTGGCCCGCATCGAGGCCTTCGCGAAGACCATGAGCTCGAGCGAGCTCGCGCTCGACGCGACGATCCGACCTTCGTTCGAGGAGGATCTGCCCGCGACGCGCGGCGCACCGAGCACCACCACCGAGGGCGGCGTCACGCTCCCGCGGCTCGAGGTGCGCACGCCCGAGGGCGGCAACACAGCGGATCTCGAGCTCGTTCGCACGCTGGGCGAAGGCGGCATGGGCATCGTGTGGCTCGCGCGTCAGCGCACGCTCGCGCGCGAGGTCGCGGTCAAGCAGCTCAAGGGCAACGGGCTCGTGTCGGAGGCGACGACGTCGCTGCTCGCCGAGGCCCGCGCGACGGGCGCGCTCGAGCACCCGAGCGTGGTGCCGATCCACGCGCTCGGCGCCGACGATCAGGGGCGCCCTCTGCTCGTGATGAAGCGCATCGAGGGCGAGTCGCTCCAGGCGCTGGTGCGCGATCCCGAGCACGCGGCGTGGGCCGCGCTCGAGCGTCGACACGGTGATCGGCTCGCGGCGATCGTGGAGATCCTCGGTCGCGTCGCGGACGCGCTCCACTTCGCGCACGCGCGCGGGATCGTGCACCGCGACGTGAAGCCCGAGAACGTGATGATCGGAAGCTTCGGTGAGGTCTACCTGGTGGACTGGGGCGTCGCGCTGAGGCTCGAGGATGCGCCCCAGCACGACGATCGCAGGGGCATCGCCATCGTCGGCACGCCCGCCTACATGGCGCCGGAGATGGCGCGCGGCGCGATCCGAGAGATCGACGCGCGCACCGATGTGTACCTGCTCGGCGCCACGCTCCACGCAGCGATCACGGGCAAGGCGCGTCACGACGGTCGCACGCTCACCGAAGTCTTGCTCGCGGCGCTGAGCTCGCGCCCACGCACGTATCCGAGCGAGCTCGCGGAGCTCGGGGCGCTCGCGAACCGCGCGACCAGCGAGTCACCGAGCGATCGACCCGAGAGCGCGCTCGCCTTCCGCGAAGGGCTCACGGACTTCGTGCGGCACCGCGGCTCGCTGCGTCTGTCGCGCGAGGCCGAGACGCGCTTGGCCACGCTCGAGCGATCGAGCGCCGCGGAGCTCGCGTCTCCCGAGGCCACCCGTGCGCTCACCGAGAGCCGCTTCGCGCTCACGCAGGCGTTGCGCGAGTGGCCCGAGAACGTCGACGCGAAGCGCGCGCTCGATCGGGCGCTGCGCGCGATGATCACGGCCGAGCTCGAGCGACGTTCTCCCGAGGCGGCTGCCGCGTTGCTCGCCGAGCTCGCGAGCCCCGATCCTGCGCTCGCGGCGCGCATCGAGTCGTTGCGTGCCGAGGTGGCCGAGGCGCGGCGTCTCGAGGAGGCCGCACGTCGCGAGGAGCGTGAGCGCGACCCGCGCCGCACCGCCAAGCAACGCGCGTGGATCGCGGCCGGCCTCATCGTGCTGACGATCGTGCTCGTGACCAACGGCTGGCAGTCGGAGGCCGAGCACGCGGGCGGAGTGCGCTCGATGCGCGAGGTGCTCGTCTACGACGCCGTGCTGCTCGCGTTCGCGACGGTAGGCGTCGTGGTCTTTCGCCGGCGCCTCTTCTCGAACCGCCTCGGTCGGCAGACTGCGCTCGTGCTCGTCTCGCTGCTCGCGCTCGCGGGCGTCTCCGACGCGTTCTTCTGGGCGCGTGACGCCGATCCGCGGGAGGCAGGCGCGTTCGCCATGCTCGCGATGGCGAGCGTGCTCACCGGCGCGGGCATCGGCATCGACGTGCGCTTCCTCGTGACCGCCGCGTTCTTCCTCACGGGCGCGATCGTGTGCGCGCTGGTGCCGAGCCTCACCGTGCCCGCGATCGGAGCCGCCGCGATCGGCGCCACGAGCCTGATCCTGATCGACGCCCTGCGACAGCTCCGCGCGAAGAGCTGACGATCAGCTGCCGCGCACGTACTCGAGGCGGTAGCGCACGGGCGCCACGAGGCGTGGGCTCGTGACGGTGTAGTCGACGTGCATGTGCGCGCCGTCGGGCTCGGTGGAGAAGAGCTGCAAGAGCTCGGAGCCCTCGCCGAGGTAGCGGATCTCGAGCCAGCCGCCGGACAAGCGCTGCGTCACGCGCGTGCCGTCGTCCACGCCCGTGGTGCGCGCAGTGCCGCCGAGGGGGCCATCGATCACCGCGGCGCGCGAGGAGTCGAGCGACACGCGCACGCGGGCTCCTTCGACGCTGACGATCACGCGCTCGGGCGGCGGCATGTCGTCGTGGATGCGGCTGCGGGCGAAGCCTTGGATGAGCTCGGGCAGCGAGGCGATGCTGGGCGCGAACGCAGCGTCGATGAGACGCACCGAGCGCGAGAGGTCACCATCGTGTCGCCACGTACCGGGCAGCGTGCTCGGCACGCTCGCTTGCTGAGCGTCGATCGGGCGAGGACAGGCGAGCGCGAAGAGGAGCATCAGCGCGGCGCCGAGGTAGAGCGCCGAGGCGCGTCGCGTGACGAGGCGGGGGCGTCCGTGCCGGTGGTCCATCGTGGCCCGAGCGTAACAAAGCCCGACGCCCGATCGCCACGCTCGATGACGCGCGATCACGTCGCGATCGACTTCGCGAAGCCGGCGAGGAGCTCCGTCACCGACTTCTTGCCGCGCTCGTCGATCAGCTTGCCGTCGGCGTCGAACGCCTTGCTGGCGAAGGGGATCGCGACACGACCGCCGAAGTAGGCGCGCGCGCCGAGCGAGCGCAGCACGGGAAGCCACGCGGCCTGCGAGAGCACGGTGCCATAGGGCCCCGGGCTCGTGCCCATCAGCGCGATGGGCTTGTCGCCGAACACGCGCGGCAGATCGGCGGGCGGACGCGAGAGCCAGTCGATCGCGTTCTTGAGGACGCCGGGGATCGAGTTGTTGTACTCGGGCGTGACGATCAGGAGGCCGTCGGCTGCGGCGATGCGCTCCTTCAGCGCCTTCACCGTCTCGGGGATGCCTTGCTCGGCCTCCACGTCGCCGTCGTAGAGGGGAATGCCGGCGATGGACGCGATCTCGATCTCGGTACCCTCCGGCGCGAGATCGACGGCGGCGCGCAAGAGCGACGTGTTGAAGGAGCCCTTGCGCAGCGAGCCCGAGATCCCCAGGAGCTTGGTCATCCACGAGGTATACCCACGACGCGCTTCGGGGCGCGCGGGCTTCACGCGTGCCGACGGAACCATGACGCGAAGGAGACCGAGATGATCGCTCTGCGAGGCCTCCTGCCCTGCATCGTCATGGGTCTGGTGCTCTTCGGATGCGCGGGCCGCATCGACGTGTGGACGTTCTGGGCATGGCTCGCCGTGATGTGGGGCACCTTCGCCGCGATCTACACGCGCCTCGAGAAGACCAACCCCGAGCTCGTGCGCGAGCGCATGAAGCCGCCGAGCGATCGCGATCGCGCCACGCGACGCCTCGTCGCGCTGCCGTTCCTCGCGATGCTCGTGATCGCGGGCCTCGACGTGCGCTTCGGCTGGACGCCCGTGTCGACGACGGTGTCGGCGATCGGCCTGGTCTTCTGGTTCCTCGGTCTCGCGATCTCCGGGTGGGTGCTCTTCGCGAACCCTTACGCGTCGAGCGCGGTCCGCATCCAAGACGAACGCGGTCAGCGCGTGATCGACACGGGGCCCTACGCCTTCGTGCGACATCCGATGTACACGGCCGTGGTCGTCGTGTGCCTCGCGTGCGGGCCCGCGCTCGGCTCGTGGCTCGCGGGGCTGTGCGCGCTGCCGGTGATCGTGATCTTCCTTCGACGAACGTCGATCGAGGATCGCATGCTGCACGGCGAGCTCGCGGGCTACGTCGACTACGCAGCCCGCGTGCGATGGCGCGTCGTGCCCTTCGTCTACTGAGCCAACGACGCGAGATCGATGACGAACCGGTAGCGCACGTCGCTCTTCAGCACGCGCTCGTAGGCTTCGTTGATCTGATCGATCGCGATGGTCTCGATGTCCGAGACGATGCCGTGCGCGGCGCAGTGATCCAGCATCTCCTGCGTCTCGGCGATGCCGCCGATGCTCGAGCCCGCGAGGCGTCGGTTGCCCTGGATGAGCGCGAACGGCGCCACGGGGATGGCCTCGTTCGGCGCGCCCACGAGCACGAGCGCGCCGCGTGGACGCAAGAGGCGCAGGAACGGATCGAACGAGTGGTTGGCTGCCACGGTGTCGAGGATCAGGTCGAGGCCCTTGGCGCGCTTCATCTGCGCCGCGTCTTTGGTGACCACGAAGTCCGTCGCGCCGAGGCGTCTCGCGTCTTCTTCTTTGCTCGGCGAGGTGCTGAGCACCACGACGTCTGCGCCCATCGAGCGCGCGAGCTTCACGCCCATGTGCCCGAGGCCGCCGAGGCCGACGACGCCGACGCGATCGCCCTTCTTCACGTTCCACTCGCGGAGCGGCGAGTAGGTCGTGATGCCTGCGCACAAGAGCGGCGCAGCGGCGGCGGGATCGAGGCTCTCGGGCACGCGGAGCACGTAGGCCTGATCGACGACGATGCGCTTGCTGTAGCCACCGAACGTCGGCGTCTTCCGATCCATCTCGGTGCCGTTGTAGGTGAGCGCCATGCCCTCGGCGCAGAACTGCTCGAAGCCGAGCCCGCACTGTCCGCAGCGACGACACGAGTCGACGAAACAGCCCACGCCGACGCGTGATCCGATCGTGTGCTTGGTCGCGCTCGCGCCGAGCGCGGTGACGCGCCCGACGATCTCGTGGCCCGGCACCATCGGAAAGAGCGAGCCGCCCCACTCGTCGCGCGCCTGGTGGATGTCCGAGTGACAGACGCCGCAGAACTCGACGTCGATGACCACATCGTTCGGTCCCGGATCACGCCGCGGGATGGTGAGCGGTGCGAGCGGACGGTCCTTGGCGGTCGTTCCCCAGGCGCGGATCTCTTGCGGCATGCGGCGCGAGTACCACGGCGCGCGGCAATCACAGAATGGCCGTGACCAACACGAACGGAGAGGAGTGACCCAGGGGACGGGTCACGCGGGCGGGGGGCCTCCGCTCCGCATGACGACTCCGCGCCGACGCTGCGCTACGACCCCCCGCCCGCGCGCCCCTCGCGCTCGCCAACGCCTCACGCCTGGTGGAGACGCCATCGCGTACGCTCGCCGTTCCATCGCGCCGACGCGGACAACCAGGAAGTGTTCATTCAGCTCTGGGGCTGAATGGCCGCGGGATCCATCCAGAGGACCTCCCAGTGGTGGCCGTCCGGATCGTAGAAGCTGCCGCCCACCATGAAGCCGTGATCCATCGGGGGCATCGCGGCCTTGCCGCCGCTCTCGAGCGCGAGCTTCACGAGCTCGGCGACCTCCTCCTTGCTGTCGCACGAGAGCGCGACGAGCACCTCGGTGGGCGAGCCCTGATCGGCGATCGCGCGCTTGGTGAACTGCGAGAAGTGCTGGTGGGTCAGCAGCATCACGTAGCCCTCGTCGCTGAGGATCATGCAGGCCGCGTCGTCGTTGGTGAACTGCGGGTTGAAGGAGAACCCGAGCTTGCCGAAGAACGCCTTGGCGCGCGGGAGATCGGAGACGGGAAGGTTGACGAAGACCTTGCGGGACTTGGCGATCGGCATGAGCGAGCTCCTTGGTGGAGGGTGGATGCCCGTTGGACGGACCGCGCCGTCGACATCCATCGGTCCCCCGAGGACTTTTTTCGCGGCGCGTTCGCTCGAGCCCTCCGGCGTCTCCAGGCCAGGCCCGTCGACGCGCCTCGTTTTGTTTCAATTTGAAACAAACACGTCAAGGACCTTACGGGTTTTGTTTCAAATTGAAACACGGCGATCGGCACGTGCTTCGGTCAGATCACGGGCAGTGGGACACCGGGTGCGAGCGTGAGCGGCAGGGCGAAGCGCGGGAAGAGACGCTCCACGTCGAGGAAGTACGTGAGGCTCGCGATGCGATCGTCCTCCACGTCGAGCGCGATCAGGGCCCATGCGGAGTGACCGCGTTCAGGCCCGCCACGAGGCGTCGCTTCCGATCGACGGTACTGCGCGAAGCCGCGCACGCCCGAGAGCGCGATCGGCACGAGGCGTGAGCCGCGACAGGCTGCGCCGGGACCGCTCATCCATGCGGCGATGTCCCTCGCGCCGTCGAGCCACATCACGTACGGCGGCATGTTCTGCGTCGCGTCGGCGCGCAGCAGATCGGCGATCGCGCTCACGTCGTAGCGCTCGAACGCATGGAGGAACGAGTCGAGAAGCGCGGCCTTCGGCGGCGGCAGCGGTGCCTTCAGTCGATCGAGCTCGCGCGCGCTCGCGTCGTTCCTGGAGAGCGTCTCTCTCGCGCGCTGGAGCGCGCTCTGGATCGCAGGCTGCGTGGTCTCGAGCGTGTCGGCGGTCTCCTGCATCGAGAAGCCCAGCACCTCGGTGAGCAAGAGCGCCGCGCGCTGCTTGGGCGGCAAGAGCTGCAGCGCCGCGACGAACGCGAGGCGCACGCTCTCCTTCGACAGCGCACGCTCGGCGGGATCGGCGTCGCTCGGCAAGACGAGCGCGTCCGCGATCGGCTCGACCCACTCGGTCGCGTCGCGCTGTCGCGCGTCCGGTCGATCGAGCGACATCGCGGGGCCGAGCGCGTAGGGACGCGTGCGACGCGCGTCCTTCGCGAGCAGATCGAGGCACACGTTGGTCGCGATCCGGTGGAGCCACGTGCCGAGCGCGGCGCGCTCCTCGAAGCCGTCGATCGCACGCCACGCGCGCACCATCGTCTCCTGCACGGCGTCCTCGGCCTCGCTCGCGCCGCCGAGCATGCGGTAGCAGTGGCCGGTGAGCCGCGCGCGGTACGTCTCGAGATCGTTCGGGGTCGGCGGCACGCTTCAGCCTCCGGTGCGCTCGTTCGCCGCTTCGGGGTCTCCGTGCACGCGCGCGTCGCGCCACGCGCGCGCGAGGCCGCCGCTCAGGACGAAGCGCGGGAAGGTGATCCACTGCTCGAGGACGATGCGGCTCAGCACATCGAGCGGTCCCTCGAAGGGCACCGGCGGCTTGGCCTCCGCGCGGTGCACGATGCCCTGCGCCGCCATGACGAGGGCCATCGTCGCGAGCCCGCCGAAGAGCTGCAGGGTGCCGACCATCACGCTCGTGCCCCACATCTGGAACGGCGCCGCGAGGACCACGAGCGTCGCGAGCTGGAAGAGCGGCACCGTGAGCACGTGCACGACGAGCGTCGCGCGCGTGGTGTGGTTGTCGCCGTAGAGCGACCACTGCCAGTGGAGGAGGTTCGGTCGCATCGCTCGGGATCGAATGGCAGTCAGGCGCCCGTGGCAAGGCCCCTCGCGCGGTCGGCCCGGAGGATTCCCCGAGCGCCGGGGCGCCACGGAGGGCCGTTTCATGAGGTTTCCCACGCGCCTGGTTGCGGGCGCCACCGTGTGACGTCACACACGGGCCCCATGCGTCATGCCTCGCTTCGTGCCTTGATCCCCGCCCTCTGCGCCCTCTCGTTCGCCGCCTGCGCGGATGGAATGAGCGGAACCCGTCAGGATGCGCCCACCTTCGATGCGCCTCCGATCGACGCCGCGCCCGAGTGCGTGCGCAACGCGGACTGCGAGGACGACGGCACGTTCTGCAACGGCACGCCCGTGTGCGAGGACGGCGAGTGCGTGGAGGGCGATCCGCCGAGCTGCGACGACAGCATCACGTGCACCGAGGACACGTGCTCGACCATGACCGACGCATGCCAGAACACCCCGATGGACATGCGCTGCCCCGAGGGCGCGTCGTGCGTGATGGGCACGGGGTGCATGGTCCTTCCCGCGTGCGAGTTCGACACCGACTGCGCGGACGACGGCGTGTTCTGCAACGGCGAGCCCTCGTGCATCGACACCGAGTGCGTGAACCCGGAGCGTGGTCCGTGTGACGACGGCGACAGCTGCACCATCGACGACTGTGCCGAGGCGACCGAGATGTGCGCGAGCACGCCGGCGATGTACCTGAGCGACGCGCTCCACTGCGGCCGCACGGGCGCGAACGACTGCGTCGTGTGCCCCGGTCCCACCGCCGCGCAGGTGAACACCGTCGCGTCGTGCGAGATGGGCAGCTGCGGCGTCACGTGCGCGATGGGCTTCGGCAACCCCGATGGAAACCTCGCGAACGGCTGCGAGTGCGCTTCGGGCTCGGGCACCGACGATCCGGACTCGAGCTACGACGACACGAACTGCGACGGCATCGACGGCGATCGCTCGCGCGGCATCCTCGTCTCCACCTCGATGGGCAACGACAACGCGACGTGCGGGCTCGAGCTCGATCGTCCGTGCCGCACGATCGCGCACGCGATGACGCGCGCGATCACGGAGTCGCGTCGCGATCTGTTCGTGATGGCCGGCACCTACGCCGAGGTCGTCGTGCTCCGTGATGGCCTGCGCCTCTATGGCGGCTACGACACGAGCTGGTCGCGCGGCTCGCGCGCCGAGAGCGCGCACCGCACCGTGATCCAGGGCGCGCTCGACATGGCCGAGAGCCAGTACCTCACGGTGCGCGCGCACGACCTCGTCGTCGCGCCGACGCTCGAGAACCTCATCCTCGTGGCGCCCACGCCGTCGAGCAGCTCGGGCCTCTCGAGCTACGTGGTCCACGTCGACAACACGACGGGCCTCAACATCATCCGCTGCACGCTCACGCAGGGCGCAGGCGGTGCGGGCGTGGTGGGCTCGGCGGGCTCGGACGCGCCGGCCGTGGTCGCGACGGTGGACATGGGCGGCGTCGATGGCGGCGCGGCCGACTTCTACATCTCACCCTGCGACAACTCGACGGTCGGCCTCGGTGGTCGCGCGGGCACCAACACCTGTGGCGGCGGCCTCTCGGTGAGCGCGGGCCGCGGCGGCGACGGCGGCACGATGGACACCACGTGCTTCTTCGTCTGCGACGCCGAGGAGTGCGACGCGACGGCCGGTGATCCGGGCGGCGCCGCCGGTCAGCTCATGAGCGGTGGCTACGGCGCGCCGGGCACGGGCGGCGCGGG
>JAFLCL010000379.1 GCA_017303575.1 Deltaproteobacteria bacterium | reverse complement strand
GCACGAGCTCGCGCGCGGGATGGCTCGCGCTGGGCGCGCTGGCCCTCGTCCTCGGCCGCCGTCGCCGCGCGTCTTCTCGGAGCATCGGATGAGCTCGCGAGCGCTCGCGCGCCTGACGGGCGTCCTCTGTCTCGCGACGCTCGGCGGCTGCGACGATCCGAGCACCGCGATCGAGTGCCGCAGCTCGAGCGCGTGCGGCGCGAGCGAGGCGTGTGTCGATGGACACTGCGTGCCGCGGGGCGATGCCTCGACGGACGCGAGCGAGCCCACGACGTTCCCCGACGCGACGAGTGTGGATGCGCCGCTGCGCGACGTGGCGATCGATGCCGTGTGTGCAGGGCGCGAGGCGCGCGCGAGAGAGATCCGCCGGCCGATCGACGCGATCGTGCTGCCGGACGAGTCGCCGTCGATGGGCGTGGCGCGAGACAGCGTGCGCGACGCGATGGAGACGACCTTCCGTCTCGCGATGGAGGACGCGGAGATCGACTACCAGGTCGTGTGGAACGGCACGACGCCGCTGCCGATGCTGGAGGCCACGGGCCGCTTGGTCCGCAACCCGATCGGCCTCGGCAGCGGTGACGATGCGATGTTCAAGCCTGCGCTCGACAGCTACGACGCGTGGCGGCCCTCGTTGCGCGACGACGCGCTCAAGGTCTTCGTGCACTTCACGGACGCCACGGGCGGAACGGGCGCGAGCATCGTCGGCTACACCGGCACCTTCGACGAGGTGCTCGTCGCGCGCGAGCCGGCGATCTGGGGCACACGCGGCGACTACCAGTTCGTCTACCACTCGTTCGTGGGGCTCGCGCCGAACACGCCCGCGACCTCGCCCTACGAGCCTACCGATCCAGTGGTGTCGGGCACGTGCTCGAGCAGCTTCGCGAACCCCGTGGCCCTCCAGGAGATGGCGATTCGCACCGGTGGCCTCCGCTACCCGCTGTGCGATGCGCCCGGCTTCGACACGGTGTTCCGTCGCATCGCCGAGGCCGCGATCGAGCGCGCCGCCGTCGCGTGCGAGCTCGAGCTGCCCGAAGCACCGATGGGCATGACGCTCGATCTCGACACGCTCGCGCTCCGCTACACGAGCGGCGATGCGAGCGAGGTGCTGCGCCGCGCGGACGACGCCGCCGCATGCACCGATGGCGCCTTCTTGCTCGAGGCCGATCGTGTCGTGCTCTGCCCCAGTGCGTGCACGCGCATCGAGGCAGACGGCGACGCCGTGCTCACGCTCCTCACCGGCTGCGACCCCGAGCTCTATTGATTCGACCCGACGCTCAGGTCAGATCAGAGACCGAGAGAGATTCGAGACGCCGCTCTCGGGGAAGCCAGCCGGCGGGGGCGAAGCCCCCTTGAGGCGCGAGCGATGGAGGAGCGAAGCGACGAAGGAGCGATGGGGGTGCGGGGGTCGGGCCCCCGCATCGAGCGCCGGAGGCGCGGGAAAATCGCGGACCGTTCGCGCGGGGCTCAGCTCGGCGGGAGGATGACGTGATCGATCACGTGGATCACGCCGTTCGAGCACACGATGTCGGCCTGCGTGACCGTCGCGCTGCCGTTGAGTCGGACGGCGCCGCCCTCGACGGCGATCGAGATCGGCGCGCCCTGCACGCTCGTCGCCGACGACATCGACGTGACCTGCGCGGCGCGCACGTCGCCCGAGACCACGTGGTACGTGAGGACCGCGCGCAGCTGCTCGCGGTTCTCGGGGAGGAGCAGGTTCTCGACGGTGCCCGCGGGGAGCGCGGCGAAGGCCTCGTCGGTCGGCGCGAAGACCGTGAAGGGACCGGGGCCGTTCAGCGTGTCGACGAGATCGGCCGCCTGCACGGCGGCGACGAGCGTCTGGAACGAGCCTGCGGCCTGGGCTGTCGCGACGATCGTGGCGGGCGCGGACTCGGAGCCGCTCGAGCCCGAGGACGACGTCGAGGTCTCGGACGACGCACCGCCACCGCAGCCGGCGAGCGCGAGGACACAAGCGAGGAACGAGGGAGCGATGGTTCGCATGGATCAGTACCTTCGTCGGGGCACGCGCGTGCGCCCGGAGTGGGGGTCGAGGAACGCCGGAGACTCGGCGCGGCCGCGATGCTGGGTTCGACGCGCCCGAACGAGGAGCCTGCAACAACGGGCAGGTCGCCGATCACGCGGCGAGCGCCTGGACCAGCGGCTCGCGCGGTGGACGGCTCCCGTCACGCGCCGATCGGCCCCAAGACCTCCACCGTGAAGGTCGCGATCGTCGGCGCTGGCATGGCTGGGCTCGCTGCGGCGCGAGTGCTCGTGGATCGCGGTGTGAGGGTGGTGCTCTTCGACAAGGGCCGCGGTGTCGGTGGACGGTGCGCGAGCCGCGGTCGGGACCTCGGAGGCTTCGACCACGGTGCGCAGCGCTTCTCGGCACGCTCTCAGCGCTTCGCGTCGCTCGTGCATGGTTGGGCGGCCGAAGGACACGTGGTGCCGATACGCGCGCCCCGCGATGAGGAGACGTGGTGGTTGCCGACGCCTTCGATGAACGCACTGCCCGTGCGGCTCGCCGCGGGGCTCGAGGTCCGATCGAGCACGCGCGCTCGAGCGCTCGTGCGGCGTGATCGCGCGTGGTGGCTCGGGCTCGAGGGCGCACCCGACGCAGGTCCCTTCGACGTGGTCGTGCTCACGCCGCCTGCACCCCAGAGCCTCGCGCTGCTCGCGCCGCATGGCGTGTTCGTCGACGCCCTCGAGACGATCCGCCTCGCGCCGTGCTGGGCGCTCACGCTGGCGTGCGACGCGAGCTCGGCGACAGCGCTCTCCGATGCGATCTTCACCGAGGACGACGCGGACCCGGTGATCACGCTGCTCGCGCGCGAGGGTCGCAAGCCGGGCCGCGCGGCCGAGGGGCCGCTCGTGCGTCTCGTCCTCTACGCCTCGACCGCCTTCTCCACCGAGCACCTCGAGCGCGACGCCGAAGACGTGGCGCGTCGCCTCGTGCTCGCGCTCCAGGCGCGCGACGGTCTCGAGGCGCTGCGGGTGCGCTTCGCTCACGCGCACCGCTGGCGCTTCGCGCGTGTGTCCCGCGCGCTGGGCGAGCCCTGCCTCTTCGATCGCTCTCGCGGGCTCGGCGTGGCCGGTGATGGGCTCCTCGGGCCTCGCATCGAGGCGGCGTGGACGAGCGGCGAGGCGATCGCCGACGCCATCACCTCGTGAGCGCGTGATCACCACGCGTGGGCCTCTGCCGCTCGTCAGCGAAGCGAGGTGAGGGCGCGGCCGCCGTCGATCGAGCTGAGCTGACCGGTGATCCAGCCCGCCTCGTCCGAGACGAGGAAGCACGCGAGCGCGGCGACCTCCTCGGCGGTGCCGGGGCGACCGAGCGGGTGCGTGCCCTTGCTGCGCTCGAGGAACGCGGCGTACTGCGCGGCATCGAGGCCCGCGCTCGTGTGGAGCTCGGTGACGACGACGCCGGGGTTGATCGCGTTGACGCGCACCTTCTTGGGCGCGAGCTCGACCGCGGCGCTCTGCACGAGCATGTCGACCGCGGCCTTGCTGGTGCAGTAGCCGAGGAGGCCCGGATAGGGGCGCAGCGACGCGACGCTCGAGGTCGCGAGCACCGCGGCATCGCGGCCCTCGCTCGCGCTCGCGACGAGGTGAGGCACCGCGAGGCGCAGCACGTCGTAGGTCGCGAAGACGTTCACCTCGAGGAGGCGTCGGAACTCTTCGGGCTTGGCGTCGAGCGCGCCGTCGAAGCCGATGATGCCCGCGTTCAGCACGAGCACGTCGAGCCCACCGAGCACGCGCGCGGCCTCCTCGACCGCGCGCAGGTTGTCCGCCTCGCGCGTGTGATCGGCGACGATCGGGTGCGCCCCGAGCTCGCCCGCGAGCGCCGTGAGCTTGTCCTCGCGGCGTGCGGTGATCGCGACCTTCGCGCCCTCGGCGACGAGCCGTCGCGCGATCGCCTCACCGAGCCCGCTCGATGCGCCCGTGACGAGCGCGCGCTTCCCAGAGACCTTCATCCGCGGAGACGTAGCAGACGCTCGACGTGGTGGAGCGCACGGCATGGCTCACGATCTCGTCCTCCGAGCGCGTAGACTTCGCTCATGCGCGTCGTCGTTCGTCGTCTCACGACTCTCGTGCCCTTCGTGCTCGCGGCCGCTTCGGCGGCCTCGTGCGATCCACCGCCGCCGACGTTCGTCGTCACGCCGCGTGAGGCAGGCGTGCGCGCACCTCGGACCGCAGCGTGCGGCGAGCTCGAGGATCGACACTGCCTCTTGCCGTGGCCTTCGAGCACGTTCCTGCGGGCCGATCCGAGCACCGAGACGGGCGTGAGCGTCGAGGTCGACGCGGCGTCGCTCGATCCGGACGACGACGCGAACGTGTGGTCCTCCGACGGCTTCTCGCGCGTGACCAGCGTGATGACGGCGGTCGATGGCGCGATCGATCTCGCGAGCGTGAGGTCACCCGAGGGCGACGTCGGTGGGGCGCTGCGTCTCTTCGTCGCGTCACCCGATCATCCCGATTACGGCGAGGAAGTGCCGCTCCGCATCGAGCTCGTCACCGACGACCGCGGCGAGGGCACGACCTCGATGCTGGTGGGCGATCCGCTCGCGCTGCTCGACGCGAGCACCGACTACGTCGCGGTGCTGACCGACGCCGTGCGCACGACCGCGGGCGCGAGCGTGCCGGTGCCGCATGCGACCGAGGTCGCGCTCGGGCTCGTCTCGCCTGCGAGCGAAGAAGAAGCCTCGCTCGCGGGCTACCACGCGCCGACCGTGACGTTGCTCGAGGACGTCGGCATCGATCCCGCGCACGTGATCCGCGCGTGGGACTTCACCACGCGGAGCGAAGACGACGCGCGACGTTTCCTGCTGGCGGTGCGCGACGCGTCCATCGCGGCCCTCGAGCGTGGCGAGATCGAGTTCGTCGTCGACGACGTGGTGCACCGAGAGGGCGGAGACATCGCCACCGTCGTGCGCGGGCACATGACGGGATTGCCCAATTTCGTCGACGAATCGCTCGACCTCGTCCTCGACACGGAGGGCATGCCGAGGCAGAGCGGCACCGACGAATCGCCGTGGCGCGTGGTCATCCCGCGAGGCACGGGCGACTACCGCACGGTGCTCTTCGGGCACGGCGCGGGCGGAAGCGCGAACGACGGAACGTTCGACGAAGCGCTCGCGGCCGAGGGCATCGCGAAGGTCGGCATGGAGCTCACGGGCTTCCACGGCGACGCGCTGTTCGACACGATCGGTGGCCTCAGCCAGCAGCTCTCGCTCGGCGTGCGACACGCGGTCGGTCAGCTGATGCAGGCGATCGCGCAGGCCGTCGTGATCGAGCGAGCTCTCCACGGTGCGCTCGGCGAGGTGCTGTCAGCCGAGACGCTCGGCGGCATGCCGAATCCCCACGTGGGTCGTCATCCTGGGCGTGACGGCGTCCTCTGGGTGGGTGGCTCGCTCGGAGGGATCACGGGCCTCGTGGTCACCTCGATCGATCACGACATCCACCAAGCCGTGCTCAACGTGCCCGCGTGCGGCTGGACGCAGTGGGTCACGGACTCGGTGCTCTACGCGATCGCCGCGTTCGGTGTGCGTCGCAACAACGGTGGCGACATCGGCGCCGCGATCGCGCTCTCGGTCGCGCAGTCGGAGATCGACGTGCTCGACGGCGCAACGTTCGTGGGCATGGCGCGCGAGGACGGCGACGTCTTCCTCGTGCAGGAGAGCATGGGCGATGGCGTCGTGCCGAACGCGGGCACCGAGTACCTCGCGATCGTCACGGGCGCGCACATGGTCGGCGCACCTCTCTCGCCGATCCACGGGATCCCGCGCGAGGACGAGGTCGTGGGCCAGAGCGCGATCACGCAGTTCCGCGCCGAGGGCACCGCGCTCGGCGACGTGCACGGCTTCGCCGCGAACACGGGCAATCGCTCGGGGCAGGCCGCGATGGAGCAGATCCAGGCCTTCCTCGAGAGCGCATGGGAAGGCACGCCCACGGTGCGTGTGCCGAGCCAGTGCGCCGAGGGGCGCTGCGACTTCTACGTGGAGTGATCAGCGCGCGCGTCGACGCGTGATCACGAGACCGAGGAGACCGAGCAGCGCGAGGGCTCCAGCGCCGCCTCGAGCGTGCGCTGCGCTGCATCCGCTCGAGCTCTCCGCTGCGGCGGGCGCAGGGGCAGGCGTCGGGGTCGGCGTGGGTGCGGGGGCTGCCGTCGGCGGAGGTGCCGGCGGGCTCGAGCTCGCGACGCGGCTCGGCGACAAGCTGGGGCGGCGCAAGAAGGCGGCGATCACGCTGGTCGACATGGCGATGCTGAAAAGCGGCGACGAACTGCTGATCCCCGACAACGCCTACGGGCCCGGCAAGGACCTGGCACGCCAGGAGCTGTCGCGCTGGGGCATCACGCACCGCTTCTACGACCCTGCCGATGCGGCGGCGCTGGACGCGATGATCGGCC
>JAFLCL010000378.1 GCA_017303575.1 Deltaproteobacteria bacterium | reverse complement strand
GCTCGCGAGCAGGCTCGCGCCGTCCTCGATGCGAAGCGTGGTGGCCTCGAGGAGGATGCCGCCGCCGCCACCACCACCACCGCCCGCGCCCCAGTTCACGAAGCGCTCGTCGGGCTGACCGCCGCCGCCTGCGCCACCGCCCGCGAGGATGCGACCGCGCACGCGAAGCGTGCCGCGCGCCGAGATCTGCAACGCACCGCCGCCGCCTCCACCGAGGCCCGCGTTGCCGTCGGGGAGCGGTCGTCGCCCCCCAGGACCGAGACCACCGCCGCCGCCGCCGAGCAGCGGCTCGAGCACGGAGGGCAGCGCGTCGTAGCGGTTGCCGCCGGAGGCCGTGCCGCCTCGGCCGCCTCGTCCACCGGGCGAGCAGAGGCCACCACCGCCACCGCCGCCATCGGCGTAGATGCCGTTGGTCTCGCCTCCGATCCCCGCAACGCCGCCGCTGCCGCTGGGGATGGCCGGTGTGCCTCCGAGGCCGCCGCCGGGACCTCGCTCGGGGCCGCGCGCGGACACGTCGAGCGTGCCCGCGATCTCGACGTCGCCCGACGCGAGCACCACGAGCGGGCGCTGTCCGAACACGCGCAGCGCGCCGGCTTCGGTGATGCGGGCGTTGCGGACGAGCAGCCCGCAGACCTCGGAGCCATCGCCTTGGCGAAGCACGCGCGCCTCGGCGGACGTGGCCGTGCACGCCGTGGTGTCGAAGCTCGCGGCGGTCTCGATCACGAGGTCGCGCGTGCCGAGATCGAGCAGCGCAGCGTCTACGTTGGAGGGCGCGATGCGCGTCGCGACGGGGCCGGTGTCGATCGGCGTGATCGGTGCGTCGACGCCGAGGGGCACGAACGCGTCGGTCATCGGCGGCACGGCCGCGTCGACCTCGGCCTCGGGGCCGAGCCGACGCAGATCGGGGGCGACGATCGCAGAGCAGCTCGCGCTCGAGAGGGCGATCCCGAGCGCGAGGAACGCCGTCTGGGTGGGCACGCGTCGATGCGAAGTCAGTCTCGACATGGAGACGAGGATAAGTGGAACGCGCGGGGCGCGGAACGACCCTCGCTGCCCGCTCACGGCGTGGGCGCCGCGAGCTCTTCGTCGATCACGCGCTGGAAGGCCTCGAACGGCTGGGCCCCTTGCAGCAGGCGACCGTTGATGAAGAACGACGGAGTGCCGATCTGCGCGCCCGCGGTGCGGACCGCGTCCATGTCGGCCTGCACGGCCGCGGTGTGCGTGTGCTGATCGAGCGCGCGCGCGGCACGACGCACGTCGACGCCGCGGATCTGTCGCGCCAGCGCGAGGAGGCCATCGCGCGCCGTGGCCGCATCGCTCACCGCGCGCTGATTCTCGAACACGAGGTCGTGGAACTGCCAGAACGCTGCATCGCCGCGCTGGTGCCGGATCTCGAGCGAGAGCTCGGCCGCCTCCTGCGCCCAGGGGTGGAAGGGCAGCGGGTAGTTGCGGAAGACCACGCGCACGCGCGCGCCGTAGGCCTGCACGATGCGGTCGACGGTGGGCACCGCGCGCGAGCAGAACGGGCACTGGAAGTCGGAGAAGATCTGGATGGTGACGGGCGCTGTGCGCGGGCCGCGCGAAGGCGCGCTGCCGCCATCGCCGATCGTGTAGCGACGCTGCGAGTCGTCGGGCTCGGGCGCGGGCGGATGCCGCGGCTCGGGCGCGGGCGCATCGGTCGCCGCCTCCGCGAGGAGGCGATCGTAGAGGCCCGCGCGAGGCGTGCCGCTCGCCACGCGACGCTGCGCGGCGGCGCGCGCGCCATCGATGCGCTCGACGAACGCCTCGATCGGCTGGGCACCCACGAAGGCACGCCCGTTCAAGAAGAACGTGGGCGTCCCGCGCGCACCGACACGAGCCGCGAGCGCCATGTCTGCCTGGATCGCCGCCTGGTGCGTGTGGTTCTGCATCGCGAGGCGGAAGCGCGTGAGGTCGAGCCCGAGCTGCTGCGCGTAGGACTCGAGGTTCGTCATGTCGAGCGCCTGCTGGTTCTCGAAGAGGATGTCGTGCATGCGCCAGAAGCCCGCGGGCCCCTGCTGCGCGAGCGCCTCCATCGACGCCTCTGCCGCGATCATCGCGTTCTGGTGGAACGGCAGCGGGTTGTGGCGGAACACGATCCGCACGTCGTGTCCGTAACGATCGACGACCTGCTCCAGCGTGGGGACCACGCGGCTGCAGAAGGGACACTGGAAGTCCGAGAACACGACGATCGTGACCAGCGCGTCCGTGGGACCTCGCTGGGGCGCGCCCTCCACCGGCACACGCAGGAGCGGCTCGGAGGTGTCCTCGTCGGCGTCCGCGACGTCGGTCCCGCCGTCCTGGTCGGCGCCGATGCGGTCGAGCGCGATCGAAGCGACGACGAAGAGGAGCGTGGCGTGGTTGGTCTCGGTGAGGCCCACCACCGGCACCTGCGCAGTGACCTCGCCGCTGGGGCTGCGGCTCTCCAGGCGATCGGGCGGCGCGACGACGATGGTCTCTTCGTTCTCTGCGCCGAGCAGCTGATCGGACTGGATGCGGAACGTCGACAGCTCGCCGCGGAAGCTGAGCTGACCGTCGGCGAGCAGCGTCGCGATCGTCGTTCCGTCGGCCGCGCTGAGGCGTCCGTCGTCGTGCAGGGTCCCGAACGTGGCCCCGTCCACCGTGACCGCGCCCGCGGCGTCGAGCGCGATGACCACGCCGTTCGGCAAGGTCACGCGGAACGGCGCGAGCACGACGCTCACGCTGCTCGCGGCGCGATCGGAGGTGTTGGTGTTGGCCGCGAGCGTCGCCGAGCCGCCGCAGCCCGCGAGCGCGAGGACGGAGATCAGCGCGAGGCACGCGAGCGCGCGCGCGGCGAGAGAGCATCGGATCGTCATCAGGGTCACTCCGGGAGGCGGAAGGCGATCACCGGCGCGATCGATCCATTGGGGAAGGCGGCGCCGACGAACGAGAGCACGCGCATGATGGGCGTCTCCCCGTCGGCCTCGAGGATGACGGAGCACGGCGCGGCGCCGCACACGGGGCGCGCGGTCGTCGAGATCGCCGAATTCGGCGTCTGCGTTCCCGTCGCGCGATCGGTCTCGACGTGCGTGGCTTCGTCGGCGCGGAACGAGAACACACCGCTCGTGTCGGGCGGCGGCGGCGGCGGCTCACCGCCTGCGTTCGGATCGGCGGGCACGCCCTCGAGCAGCGCGACGGGCGCGGGACCGGTGGGCGCAGCCTCGGGCGCGTTCACCTGGTTGAAGCGCATCTGCATGCCCTGCCCGCGCGACCAGAGGACGAGCTGGAACTCGCCGCCGGGCGCGGGCTCGTTGGGCGAGCCGTCGCAGTCGATGTACTGGCCTGCGCGGCACGCGTCGTACATCTCGGCCCAGTGCGCGGTGAACTGCTCCCAGGGGCGCGCGCCGCCGGGGAACGTGAACGCACCTTCGGCGGGCGCGACGAGCGGGTTCGACATCGCGAGCCAGCCGCGCGCGGTGGGGTTGCCTCCGGGCGGTCGCACCTGCCACACGATCTCGTGGTAGCCGGCAGTCGAGAGCGTCTGCACGACGCGCACAGCCGTCTCGTAGGGCACGGTGCCGAGGAAGGTGATGACGACGGCCGAGCGCGCAGGGGCCGCGCGCACGCGGGTGAGCAGCTGCGTGAGGCCCTCGGGCGTCCACTCGGTGTCGGGCACGAGGCCGCGCGAGAGGCCGGTGTAGACGGGCTGACCCTCGAGCCGCAGCTCGTTCATCGAGCCCTCGATGCGCAGCGCGCCAGACGGCTGCGGCGCGTCGTTGCGGAACGAGATGGGCACCTCGAGCGCACCGACGAGCGGCGGCAGCTCGGCCACGACCGGAGGCGCTTCTTCGCCGCACGCAGCGATCGAGACGGCGAGGGAGGCACCGAGGAAGAGCGGTGCGCGCACAGACGCGAGGAGCCCGAGGCGAGTCGACATGCGCGGGACGATACGACACGGGCCGAGGATCGTGGGAGGGCTCGTGTGCCCCTGCGCACCCGGCTAATTCTGCGTGCGGCAGACGGGCAGCTGGAAGCTCACGATCTCCTGACACCAGGTGGGGTCGCCTGCGCGACCGGTGCAGGACGAGCTGTTGCCCATCCCCGTGAAGCGGCCCGTGAGCACCACCGTCTCGCCGCACGCGCGCACCGTCACACGGTAGTCCACGGGCTGGCCGCCCACGCAGCTCTCGAAGTGCGCGACACGCACGCTGTAGGTGCCCGCGGGCGCTTGCCCGGTGGGCCAGAAGATGTGCTCCGCCTGCACGCCCATGTTGCCGCTGCACGCGGCGTTGGCGTCGAGATCGAGCTGGCCGCCGCTGAAGTTGCCGCGGTTGCCGTAGTACACGGTCGTGCCCGCGGGATCGGTCACGTAGAGATCGAGATCGGTCGCGAGGGTCATCGTCATCGCGACGTCGAGATCGCCAGTGCCGAGCGGGAGGATGTTGACGGGCCGCGTGACGGGCGCAGAGACGCGTCCCTGCGAGTCCACCGCTTGGATGCGCATGACCGCGACGTGGCTCTGACCTCGCTGCACGACGCTGCGATCGGGGCGCTGCGCGCTGCCGATGGTGAAGCGGATCGCAGCGCCCTCCGAGCCGCTCGCTGCCACCGGGCCGAGCTCGGTCTGCACGCGCACCGGCAGCGAGAAGTGGCCCGGATAGCCCTCGAACGAGACGAGGTAGTGCATCACGTCCGGACCGCCGCTTCCGTCCATCGCGCCGACGCGAGCGGTGACGGGCACGAGCGGGATCAGATCGAGCGGGCGCGAGGTGACCTCACGCGGCGCGTGCAGGATGGTGGGCGCGCCCAGCGGCGTCGCGGCGGGTGCATCGCTGCGATCGTAGGTGGCACCGAGCACGAGCCACGGCGTGTCCGCCGATCGCGCGCTCTGCCACGGCGAGGTGTTGCCCTGCGCGCGGTAGGCGCGATCCGAAGGGATCATGCCCTCGACGCGCACGTGAGGCCCCGGCACGTAGCGACGTCGCATCTCCGCGAGGGGATCGAGCTGGCCGGGGGGCAGCGTGGGATCGGAGGGACCGTGCGTGGCCACGGGAAGTCCGCTCTCGTCGACCTCGGGCTCGGGCTCGTCGGTGTCTCCACCGGAGCCGCTCGCGCCGCCCGCGAACCGCGAGGTGACGAACACGCCGAGCCCGAAGAGTCCTGCCAGCAGCAGCGTCACGACGGTGGTCAGCCCGCACCCGAGCATCACGCGCCGCATCGCGCGCGCGGTCTCGCTCTCCGGCGGCTCGCTCGGTGCGTCCGAGAATCGCTCGATGCGGCGGGACGGTTTCGCCATGATCTCGCGCCTCTGTATACACGGAATGGTGGCGCGCCCTCCCCTCGCGCGCGCGTGAGGGGAGCCCGCGGCTCGGACGCGGTAGCGTGCGGGACCGATGCTGCTGCCCGCTCCCAACCGTCACATCGCGCTCGTGCTCTGGTCGACGCCGCGCATGCTCCCGATCGCTGCGCTCGCGGCGCTCGCGATCGGGCTCGACGCGGAGTTCGATCTCCACGTCAGCGTGCTCGCCGTCCCCACCAGCGCCCTCGGCACCGCCATCGCGCTGTTCCTCGGCTTCAAGAACAACCAGGCGTACGACCGCTTCTGGGAGGCTCGGAAGATCTGGGGCGCGATCGTCAACGCGAGCCGCACGTTCGCCGTGTGCGCGGTGGACTTCGTGCGCGCGCCCGCGGGCGGCGATCCCACCTCGAGCGTCGCGATCCATCGCGAGCTCGTGCTGCGGCACCTGGCGTGGGTGAACGCGCTGCGGCTCGCGCTGCGTCGCCAGCCCGAGCGCGATCACCTCGCGCCCTACCTCGCCGAGGACGAGCTCGAGTCACTGAAGAACGTCGCGAACGTGCCCAACTGGATCCTGCGCACGCAGTCGCGACGGATCGAGGAGCTGTGCGAGAGCGGTCACGTGGTGGGCACGGCGCGTCACCTCGAGCTGCGCACGCTGGTGCGCTTCCTCTGGGATCACCAGGGCGCCTGCGAGCGCATCAAGAACACGCCCCTCGTGCCCCACTACACGACGGCGGCGACAGTGTTCACGTGGATCTTCATCACCCTCTTTCCCTTCTCGATCCTCGACGTGTTCGAGGGGCGCGACGTGTGGTGGGTGGTTGTCGTCTCGACGCTGGTGGGCTGGGTCTACGACACCACGAACCGGCTGGGACAGCTCACCGCCGATCCGTTCGATCGCCTGCCCACCGACGTGCCGATGACGGCGCTGTGCCGGACCATCGAGATCGATCTGCGCACGCTGCTCGGTGACGAGACCCCCGAACCGCTCAAGCCCACCGGGCTCGTGCTGGATTGAGCTTCCCGCTCACTGCGAGACGGGCGGGGACAGGGCGGGCAGCGTCACGGCGGGCGGGACGGAGCCGGGCGCAGGGCCCGCTCGAGGGGCGAGCGCGGGCTGCACGTAGGCAGGC
>JAFLCL010000377.1 GCA_017303575.1 Deltaproteobacteria bacterium | reverse complement strand
AGGCCGCCCTGGTCGAGAGCGGGATCGGCGCGCGTCGCGGCCTGATCGAGGCAGAGGCGGAGCTGGCGGCCGCCGAGGCGGAGATCCGTGGGCTCGCTGGCGGCCTCGGCGTCGTGGGGCGCGGCAGCGGGGCGGACGTGCGCATCACGGCGCCGATCGCTGGTGTCATCGTCGAGCGACACGCCGTCGTCGGAGAGGTCGTCGAGGCGGGGGCACCGCTCTTCGTCATCACCGATCCGACGCATCTCTGGGTGGTCGGCTTCGTCCCAGAGCTCGACCTGGCGGTCGCGCGCGAGGGCGCTGCGTGCACCCTGAGCGTTGCTGCCTTCCCTGGCGAGCGCTGGTCGGGAGACATCGACTTCGTCGCGCCTGCGCTCGACGAGACCACGCGAACGCTCGGTGTTCGCGCCGTGCTCGACGCACCGGACCCGCGCCTGCGGGCGGGGCTCTTTGGTCGCCTGGCGATCGCCGGCGAGGGCGCCGAGCCGATGGCGCTGGTGGTCCCCGCGGCGGCACTCGCGCGGGTCGGCGGCGAGGACGTCGTCTTCACTCCGGCGGACGAGGAGCGCACGTTTCGTCCGGTGCCGGTGCGTCTCGGGCGCCGCGATGGCGACGCCGTCGAGGTGCTCGAGGGCCTGTCCGAGGGAGACGTCGTGGTGACATCGGGAGCGTTCACCCTCAGGAGCGAGCTCTCGCGCGGCGAGATCGCGGAGGACGAGGACTGACCATGAAGGCCCTCCTCGAGCTGTGCCTCCGCTGGCGGCTCCTCGTCGCTGCCTTCGTCGCGCTCGTGGCGACGATCGGCGTGCAGAGCGCCCTCTCGCTGCCGATCGACGCCGTGCCGGACGTGACCAACGTTCAGGTGCAAGTCCTGACGAGCGCACCCTCGCTCGGGCCGATCGACGTCGAGCGCAACATCACCTTTCCCGTCGAGTCCTCGATGAGCGGCCTGCCCGGCGTGACCGAGATCCGCTCGGTCTCTCGGTACGGGATCTCCGCCGTCACCATCGTCTTCGAGGACGGGACCGACCTCCTCCGCGCCCGGCAGCTGGTGGCCGAGCGCCTGGTCGACGCGCGCGAGCGGATTCCCGCGGGCTTCGGCTCGCCGGAGCTCGGCCCCATGAGCACCGGCCTCGGAGAGATCCTCCAGTTCGAGATCCGCAGCGAGACGCACACGCCGATGGAGCTCCGCACGACGCTCGACTGGTTCATCGCCTACGAGCTCCGCTCGGTTCCTGGGGTGGTCGAGGTGAACTCGTTCGGCGGAGAGCTCCAGACGTACGAGGTCGAGGTGGAGCCCGACGCGCTGCGCGCGCGGGGCCTGTCGATCGGAGACCTCGCGGGCGCGCTCGAGGAGAACAACGCGGCGGCCGGCGGCGGCGCGATCGTGCGGAGCGGCGAGGCCGTGCTGGTGCGCGGCGAGGCGCGCCTGACCGACATCGCGGGCATCGAGGATCTCGTGATCACCACCCACGAGGGCGGCGTGCCGGTGCGTGTCCGAGACGTGGCGCGCGTGCACCTCGCGCCGATGCTCCGCCAGGGCGCGGTCACTCGCGACGGTCGCGGCGAAGCCGTCACGGGCATCGTCATG
Organism: Deltaproteobacteria bacterium; assembly: GCA_017303575.1. Classification (GTDB taxonomy): domain Bacteria; phylum Myxococcota_A; class Polyangia; order Polyangiales; family Sandaracinaceae; genus JAFLCL01. Next base: position 4,898 of record JAFLCL010000377.1, on the reverse strand, counting down.
ATGCTCGTCGGGGCCAACGGCCGCGAGGTCGTGACGGCCGTGAACGAGCGCATCGAGGAGCTCCGGCCGTCGCTGCCCGAAGGGATGACCATCGAGGTCTTCTACGACCGCGCGGAGCTGGTCGATCGGACGATCGGCACGGTCGCCACCAACCTCGCGGAGGGCGCGCTCTTCGTCATCGCCGTGCTCTTCGTCCTCCTCGGCAGCGTGCGGGGCGGGCTCATCGTCGCGGCAGCGATCCCCTTCGCGCTCCTCGTCGCGTTCATCGGGATGCGCGCCGTAGGCCTGAGCGGCAACCTGATGAGCCTCGGCGCCGTGGACTTCGGCATCGTCGTCGATGGCTCGATCATCGTCGTCGAGAACGCCGTCGTTCACCTCGCCGCGGCCGCCAAGGGTCGCACCCGACCGATGACCTACGCCGAGGCGGCCGAGGTCGTCGTCGGCTCCACGCTCGACGTACGGCGAGCGGCGACGTTCGGAGAGGCGATCATCGTGATCGTCTACGTCCCGATCTTGACGCTGGCCGGGATCGAAGGACGGATGTTCGTGCCGATGGCGCTCACGGTGCTCTTCGCGCTCGGCGGCGCCTTCGTCGCGTCGCTCACCTTCGTGCCCGTCCTCGTGGCGACGTTCCTCCGACAGCACACGGAAGAGAAGGAGACCCTCCTGGTCCGCCTCGCGCATCGGGCGTACGTGCCGATGCTGCGCGCCGTGATGCGCGCACCTGGCGCCGTGGTGGCGGTCAGTCTTGCGCTCCTCGTCGCGGCGGGCGTCGTGACGAGCCGCATGGGCGCAGAGTTCATCCCCCGGCTCGACGAGGGCTCGCTGGCCGTGCAGATCTTGCGACTGCCGAGCGTCTCGCTCGAGGAGAGCCTGGCGGGCGCGACGCGCTTCGAGGCACTGGCCATGGAGCTCCCCGAGGTGCGCACGGCCGTGTGCCGCACCGGACGCGCCGAGATCGCCACGGACCCGATGGGCGTCGAGATCTCCGACTGCTTCCTCATGCTCCTACCCCGGGACGAGTGGACGACGGCATCGACCCGCGAAGGCCTCGTCGAGGTGCTCGAAGAGCGAATGACGGCCGAGCTCCCGGGCCTGGGCTTCTCCTTCTCGCAGCCGATCGAGCTGCGCGTCTCGGAGCTCATCAGCGGGACGCGCTCCGACGTGGCGATCACGATCTACGGCGACGACCTCGAGCGGCTCGCCGAGGCGAGCGCGCTCATCCAGGCGCGCCTCCGTACGATCGACGGCGCGGCCGACGTGCGCGGCGAGCAGCTCGCGGGCCTCCCGACGCTCGAGATCCGGTTCGAGCGGGCCGCCGCGTCGCGCTACGGCGTGACCGCGCGCGAGGCGATGAACGCGGTGGCCGCGATCGGCGGGCTCCCCGCTGGCGAGGTCTACGAGGGCGAGCGGCGCTTCGCCCTCCAGGTGCGGCTGCCACCCGACATCCGGGGCGACGTCGAGCGCATCCGGCGCCTCCCCGTGCGGGGCGCAGGCGAGCTCCTCGTGCCGCTCGGCCAGGTGGCGACCATCGAGGAGATCGACTCCCCGGCGAGCGTGAGCCGAGAGGCCGTCCGGCGGCGGACGAGCGTCGAGGTGAACGTGCGCGGCCGAGACCTCGCCGGCTTCGTCGCCGAGGCGCAGACCGCCGTGGGCGCGCTCGATCTGCCCGACGGCTACGTGGTGCGCTGGGGTGGGCAGTTCGAGAACCTCCAGGCGGCGACCGAGCGCCTCGGCGTGGCGGTCCCCGCGGCGCTCGCCTTGATCTTCGTCCTCCTGTTCATGGCGTTCGGGGAGCTCAAGCCCGCGCTCCTCATCTACCTCAACGTTCCGTTCGCAGCGGTCGGCGGCATCGCGGCTCTCGCGCTCCGGGGCCTGCCGCTCTCGATCAGCGCCGCGATCGGGTTCATCGCCCTCTTCGGCATCGCGGTCTTGAACGGTGTCGTCTTGCTCACGACGATCAAGAACGAGCGAGCGAAGGGCGTCGGACCCCGCGCCGCGGCCATCCACGGCGGCGAGTCGCGCCTGCGCGCAGTGCTGATGACCGCGACCGTAGCGGCGCTCGGGTTCCTCCCGATGGCGATCTCTCACGGCGACGGCGCCGAGGTGCAGCGCCCGCTGGCCACCGTGGTCATCGGCGGCCTCATCAGCGCCACCGCGCTGACGCTGCTGGTCCTGCCGACGGTGTACGCGTGGATCTACCGCAAGGAAGAGCCCGGCGCGCCGGAAGCGGCTCCGCCTCCGGCCTGGGCTCCAGAAGAGGATCTTCCACCGAAACCGGGCCCGCTGGACGAGGCAACGTCTCGGAGGGAGAGCGCATGAGCACCTCGCACGATGACGACCATGATCACGACCGCGACCACGGCGGGGTAGCCCCGGCGGGCTCCGTCGAAGCCTCGAGCGACTCGCCTCCGCGGGACGTGTTCCGGATCCAGGGCATGGACTGCGCGGAGGAGATCGCCGTCCTCAAGCGTGAGCTCGGGCCGCTCGTCGGAGGGGAGGAACACCTGGGCTTCGATGTGCTGAACGGAAAGATGCTCGTTCGTGCTTCGGCCAAGGCGGTGAGCGTCGCCGAGATCGAGCGAGCCGTCGCCGTGACTGGCATGACGGCCAGCCCGTGGATCTCGGAGAAGGGCGGACGCCCCGCGCGTCGCGACGCACGGACCCTCCCCGTCATGCTCAGCGGCGTCGGTACGCTCGTTGGGTTTGCGATCCACGTCTGGGCAGCAGGCGGTCCGCTGGGTGCTCTCGGCTCGGAGGGCATGGGGATCGCGGCGGGTCCGCCGATCCTCGCCCGCGTGGCGTACGCGACCGCCATCGTCGCGGGGCTCTGGCTGGTGTTTCCGAAGGCGCTCTTTGCCCTGCGGCGTCTGCGCCCGGACATGAACCTCCTCATGGTGATCGCGGTCGCCGGTGCCCTCGCCATCGACGAGTGGTTCGAGGCGGCCACAGTGACCCTCCTGTTCTCGGTCTCGCTCGCGCTCGAGAGCTGGTCGGTCGCGCGCGCTCGCCGGGCCGTCGAGTCGCTCGCCGCGATGGCGCCGACGCGCGCGCGGGTGCGGCGCGGCGGCATCGACGAGGAGATCGCGCCGGAGGACGTAGCGGTCGGTGACGCCGTGGTCGTGCGCGCCGGCGAGCGATTCGCCGTCGACGGAGAGGTGCTCGAGGGGAGCGGTGACGTGAACCAGGCCCCGATCACAGGCGAGAGCGTGCCGGTCGCCAAGGCCCCGGGGAGCGAGGTGTTCGCGGGCGCCATCAACGGCGACGCCGTGCTCGTCGTGCGCGCGACCAAGCCAGCGGGCGAGTCGATGCTCGCTAGGATCGCATCGCTCGTGGCGGACGCCCAGTCCCGGCGAGGGCCCTCCGAGCAATGGGTGGAGCGCTTCGCCGCCTGGTACACGCCGGCCATCCTCGCCTCGTCGGCGCTGATCGCATGCGTGCCGCCGCTCCTGTCCGGAGCCGAATGGCAACCGTGGGTGTATCGCGCGCTCGTCCTCCTCGTGATCGGCTGTCCGTGCTCGCTCGTCATCAGCACCCCCGTGAGCATCGTGGCGGCCATCGCCTCCGCGGCGCGTCACGGCGTGCTGGTCAAGGGCGGTCGCTTCATCGAGATCCCTGCCACGCTTCGGGCCATCGCCCTCGACAAGACCGGGACCCTCACGGAGGGGCGGCCCCGCGTGGTGGAGGTGGTCCCCCTGGCCGAACACGACGAGCGTGAACTCCTTGAGCGAGCCTTCGCGCTCGAGGCTCGGAGCACCCACCCGCTTGCGCGCGCCATCGTGGAGCACAGCCGCGCGCAGGGGATCACGGCGGCACCGGCGGAAGCGGTCGAGATCATCCCAGGCAAGGGAGCGACGGCGCTGTTCGGAGGCAAGCCCTACTGGCTGGGCTCGCACCGCTACCTCGAGGAGCGGGGGCAGGAGAGCTCAGCCTTGCACGAGCGGCTCGCGGAGTTGGAGGTCACGGGATGCTCGGTCGTGGTGATCGGCAACGACGAGCACGTCTGCGGTCTCATCGCGCTGCGCGACGGCATCCGCGAGGAGTCCGTTCGCGCCATCCGTGCCCTGCGCGAGGCCGGTGTCTCGCACGTCGCAATGCTCACGGGCGACAACCCCGGGACCGCGGCCATCGTGGCCAAGGAGACCGACGTGGACACCGTCCTCGCGCAGCTCTTGCCTGCCGACAAGGTCACGGCCATCGAGAAGCTCGTAGAGAGCCACGGGGCCGTCGCCATGGTCGGCGACGGCGTGAACGATGCACCTGCGCTCGCTCGCGCGACGCTCGGCATCGCGATGGGCGCGGCCGGCAGCGACGTCGCACTCGAGACGGCCGACGTCGCGCTCATGAACGATGACCTCGGCAAGGTCGCCTGGCTCGTCCAGCACTCACGGCGCGCGCTGACGATCATCCGGCAGAACATCGCGTTCTCCCTCGTGACCAAGGCGGTCTTCGTGGTCCTCGCCCTCGCGGGCGTCTCCTCGCTTTGGCTGGCGATCGCCGCGGACATGGGCGCGAGCCTGCTCGTCACACTCAACGGACTACGACTCCTCTCCGACCCGAGGTCCGCTCCATGACCCGTCTCGCGGACATCGGGACCAGTGGCACAGTCGTCGTTCCCGTCCCGCCGAGGCGTAGCGGGCCCACCTGACGGGGCCGTGCCCAGACGGGCCGGGTCTCCCGTGAGTCGCGACTACTCAGTTCGTGCCAGCGGCGCGGCGTCGAGCTCACCCAGGCGGGCGCCGAGCGCGCTGGCTACCTCCACGCGGGCGTGGGCGACCTCGGTGAGGAGCTCGGCCTCCTCCACCTCGAGCTCGCGGATCGCGCGTGCCGCGTCCAGCCACTCGAGGAGGCTCCCCTCGCCCGCGCCGTAGGTGGCCGCGGTCGCGTCGAACGCGAGC
>JAFLCL010000376.1 GCA_017303575.1 Deltaproteobacteria bacterium | reverse complement strand
CTCGCCCTCCTCGAGCGCCACCTGCGCGCGACGCGCGACGCCGAGCGCGGCCTCGATCTCTTCGAGCTGGACGAGGCGCCGCTCGTCCATGCCCTCACGATCCCAGTCGATCGTCTCCGGGGTCACCACACTGGAGCCGTCGCGCCGCAGCGCGCGCATCACGCGACGCGCCCACAGCTCCGCGCGCCCCGGAAACGAGGGCGATCCTGCGACACGCACGACCTGCTCGCCGGGGGGCACGAGAGGCCCGCGTTCGGCCTGGTCGATCGCCTCGGCGCGCGCCTCGAGGTCCTCGGGCCGCACGTCGTCCGCTTGTGCCACGACACGATCGCTCGCGAGCGCGAGCATCGCGACCACGAGGCACTCGGCGAGCGTGCGCATCACGACGGCACCCTAGCGAAGGGACACGCTCGGAGGCAACGCAACGACGAAGCGAGGGACGTCCGACGCACTGCGTGCGAGCATCGCATCGTGCGCCTGGGCACCCACGCTTCGTCGATGATCGCGCTGCTCGCGGTGGGCTGCGGCGCACGCTCGGGCCTCGAGGTCGCCACGCCTGCCCCCGATGCAGGGCCCGTGATCGACGCCGCGCCCTGCGTCCCGCGCGGCGTCGAGCAGTGCGGCCCGGTCGACGACGACTGCGATGGACGCATCGACGAAGGCCTACCGATCGGCCCGATCGCCGAGGCCTTCGCGCTGCGCACGACCGAGCTCGAGACGCTGTCCGCGCCGAGCTGCGACACCTGCCAGTGGGCGTGGCGACCCTCGCTCGTGCCCACGCGCGAGGGCTTCTTCGTCCCGTTCCACCTCGGCATCTACGGTGGGCGCGAGAGCCCTTCCCTCGCCGCGCGCATCACCGACGCCGACGGTCGACCGATGGGCGAGGTCACGTTCGTCGGCGACTCGGTCCCGCTCTACCTCCGTCACGTGCGCGGCGAGGTCAGCACCGGCGCGAGCTGGATCGAGGCGACGTTGCGCATCGGCACCGACGATCTCGCGGGCTACGTCGTCGTCGATCCGGATGGCAGCGTGCGCGTGGTGAACCTCGGTGCGGGCCGTCGCGCACACGCGCAGAGCACGATCGCGATGCGGGACGGCGTGCTCACCGCGTGGCACCAGGACGCCGATCCCGAGCGCATCGACGCTGCGCGCGTGGACGCGAGCGGGCGCGTGCTCGCGGTCTCGAGCGTCTCGGGCGATCTCTTCCCCACCGCGACGCTCACGAGCCACACGCTCGCCCGACGCGTCGATGGCGAAGGCGCCGTACTCTTCGTCGCGCGCTTCATCAGCGAGCCGCGCACCTTCGATCTCCACGCGGTGCGGCTCGACGCAGACGGTCGCGCGATCGAGGCGCCACGCACGCTCGATCCTGCGCTGCCGCAGGGTCTGCCGCAGCTGCGCGCGATGGAGACCGACGAGGGCTACGTCGTCTTCGATCCCGGCAACGGAACCCCCACGAGCGCGCGCTTCGTCAGCGCGTCGCTCGACGCGATCGAGCCTCCGATCGCGCTCGACACCGAGGACGGAAGCGATCTGGGCTTCACGGTGATGCGGATCGCGGGCGGTCTCCTCGTGATCGCGGGCAACACGATCGTGCGGCTCGACGCGCGTGGTCGTCCGATCGCTCACTGGCGTGGCCGCCTCGCGCCCGGCACCGACGAGGGCAACGCCTACACGATCACGCCCGACCTCGCTGTGCGCGAGGGACGCACGTTCGTCACCTGGCACGGCATCGAGCGACCCGGCGTCCCCAACACTGTGTGGATCCGGGAGCTCGGCTGCCTCGAGTGAGCTCGTCCTTGCGATCGTGCAGAGAGGCTCCATGAACGCGCACCCCACGGAGACACGACCATGACGACGAGCCTCGAGCTCCGCTCCCTCCTTCATCCCACGGGCGAGATCGAGATCTCGCTCGAAGAGATCACGCTGCCTGCGCTCGCGGCCGATCAGATCCTCGTGCGTGTCGAGGCGACGCCGATCAATCCGTCCGATCTCGGTCTGCTCTTCGGACCGGTGGATCCCAAGCACCTCACGGTCGGATCGAACGCGCACGGGCCCACGCTCCGCGCGAGCGTGCCCAAGACGCTGATGCCTTCGCTGCAGGGACGCGTGGGGCAGTCGATGAGCGTGGGCAACGAAGGCGCAGGCGTGGTGATCGACGCAGGGGAGAGCGCGCGTGCGCTCCTCGGCAAGACCGTCGCGCTGCTGGGCGGCGCGATGTACGCGACGCACCGCATCGCACGCATGAAGGACGCGCTCGTGCTCCCCGATGGAACGCCCGCGAGGGCCGGCGCCTCGTGCTTCGTGAACCCGCTCACCGCGCTCTCGATGGTGGAGGTGCTGCGTCGCGAGAAGCACACAGCGCTCGTGCACACGGCCGCCGCGTCGAACCTCGGGCAGATGCTGGTGAAGATCTGCCAGGCCGAGCGCATCCCGCTCGTGAACGTCGTGCGTAGCGAGGCGCAGGTCGCGCTCTTGCGCGGTCTCGGCGCCGAGCACGTGCTCGACTCGAGCACGCCGAGCTTTCAGGCCGATCTGATCGAGGCAATGAAGACGACCGGCGCGACGCTCGCGTTCGACGCGATCGGGGGCGGCAAGCTCGCGGGCCAGATCCTCTTCGCGATGGAGAGCGCAGCCGTCTCGCAGATGACGACGTACAGCCGCTACGGCTCCCCCAAGCACAAGCAGCTCTACGTCTATGGCGCGCTCGATCTCGGCGCGACGGAGATCCCGCGCGCGATCGGCCTCAGCTGGAGCGTCAGCGGCTTCCTCGTCACCTACTTCCTCCAGACGCTGCCGCCCGAGGACGTGATGCGCATGCGCAAGCGCATCGTGGACGAGCTCACGACGACGTTCGCGAGCCACTACACCGACACGATCTCGCTCCGCGACGTGCTCGACCCCGACAAGGTCGTCACCTACACGAAGAAGAGCACCGGCGCGAAGGTCCTCGTCGACCCGACCCGCTGAACCGCCGCGCCTCGGCGTGTAGACTCGACTCGTGGGCGTCGCGCACGCGGGTTGGTTCGAGCGAGTCGCGCAGCGAAGCGCGGCCGCGCTCGCCACGATGGGGCTCACGGCGTGCGCATACGGTCTGCCGCCACCGACGTCGCAGTGGCTCGGCGCGCGCGCGACCGCGGCACTTCCGCCCTCGCTGCCGCCCACGCCCGCACACCGAGGCGAGCTCGAGCTCGCGACCTCACTGCGTGGCCACTCGTACCTCGGCACCGTGGGCGCTCCCGTCGGCACCCGCCCAGAGTCGGGGTACGCGACCCTCGGATCCGCCGAGGGCGTGATCGGCTACCGCGCGTCGCGCGTGTTCGAGATCCGGGCGCTCGGGTCGCTGGGGCTCGGTCCCGGATCCATCGACGCGTACGGTGCCGACGCCGTCGCGCCCGGATGGCCGACGCGCCTCGGCATCGGTGCCGTGCTGGGCTTCTCGAGCGACGAGGAGCCGTTCCAGCTGCAGCTCGCGGCAGACGCCGGCATCGTGGCTCTCGCGACCAGCGCGTTCGGTCACCACGAGGTCCGCACGTGCACGCAGTCGCTCTCGAGCCCCACCGAGCACGCGTGCACGCCGTGGCTCGCCTCGTCGGTGGACGAGCTCTCGTTCGGGCTCCGGCCGCGCCCCTACGTTCGCGCGAGCGCGATCGTGGGCGTCGATGTCGTCCGCGATCTGCGTCTCTTCGCGCAGGGCGGCATGGTGTTCTCGCCGCTTCCGGGGTCGCGCGGCGAGGAGGTGTACGTGCCCGTGCTCGCGCTCGAGGCATCGGCCGAGTGGTGTCTCGACGATCACACCTCGCTCTTCGCGAGCGTCGCGTGGGCGACGAACGACCCGTTCTTCACGCACGGTCCTTCGGCCAGTCTCGGCATCCGATCGGTGGTGCCAGCGAGCGGCCCCGGCAGCGTGCACCGCGCGGAGGCCGAGCGCGTGCGCTGGATCGCGCGCCGATAGAACCAGGCACGCACGGACGAATGGACGCCGCGCTACACGACACCGCCACAAGCACCGCGATCGATGCTGCGCTCTCGCATGCCCGTCCCCGACTGGATGTGGAGCATCCTCGGCGCACGAGACGCGTGGGAGCAGGATCCCGCGGACGACGCCGAGGCGCACGACGTCGACCCGACCGCTGAGCCTCCGCGCCGCGGCGTGAGGCATCTCGTCTCAGCCCGGATCACCCGTGATCGCGGATCCGTTGGAGATCTCGAGATGATCGGCCACGCGGCCGACTGGCAGTGGCCTTGCTCTACCGATGCCCATGCTCACCCTCGCCGCGCTCACGCTCGCCACCGTCGTGCTCTCGGGCTTGTCGACCGTCGTGTTCCTCGCGACGGACGACTCCAGCCTCGACCACTGAACCAGCGTCTCCGAAAGCCGATCGGGACCGAGGAGGATCCGGCATCCTCGCTCGCGATGACCGATCACGACGACGACGAGGCCCCGAGGCCCTTCGTTTCTCTCCCCGAGCGATGGCGACGCCCTCTGGGCGAAGATGGCTTCGGCTTCCTGCCGCCGGTGGTCGCCCACGGCGATGTCTTCCTCCGCCACGGCGAGGCCTTGTTCCGCATCCGCGGGCGCGATGGTCGTATCGTGTGGCGCCACGCGTTCCCGAAGCGATCGGGCCTGAGCGGCGACTCGCTGTTGGTGATCGCCGATCTCGTCATCACCGAGTCGAAGCAGCCCGGCGGCCCCGCGCACTCACAGAAGCGCGCCCACACGATCACGGCGCACCACGTCGCCGATGGATCGATCGCGTGGAAGGTCGATGTCGTAGGCCAGCTGCTCGAAGGGATGATCACGCTCCACGGCGGCACGCTGCGCGTGCAGACGCTGAAGGCCCGAGAGTGGAAGGCGGTCGAGATCGAGGTCGCGACGGGCGAGGCGTCCAAGCCGAAGAAGATCACCGCCGGCCTCAAGCACGTCACGACGACGCCGCTCGGCCTCGTGGGCGCCGCCGCGCACGACAAGGGCAAGCTCCGCGTGCCGAAGAAGCCGTGGACCGAGCCGCTCGCGATCCCGGGCGCGTGGCACCTCGAGGTCGTCGGCGACGCGCTGATCACGCTCGTCGCGCCGCTCGGAAAGTTGCAGGGCGTCGTCGAGGTGCGCGACCTCGCGACGATGACGCTCCGCTGGTCGGCCAAGTGCCAAGGCCGCAGCCTCGCCGTCGACGCGGAGCGCGTGCTCCACACGGACAAGGGCAAGGTCGTCGCGCGCTCGCTCGCGACCGGCGAAGAGCTCTGGCGCACGCCTTCGGGGAGTAAGGACGCCGAGCCCCGCGTGGTGTTGGCGGGCGCCTACGCGGGCGCACCGGACATGGGCGGTGGCGCGCTGTTCCGGAGCGCAGACGGAAAGAAGCTCGGCGCCCTCGACGTGAATTCACTCGTCCCGCTGGGCGATCTCGTGGTCGCGACGAGCACGGACGCCATCGCAGCGTTCGGGCCGAAGAAGGGCTGAGATCAGACCTTCTCGATCGCGAGATCGATCGCCATCGCCCTCGCGAGGTGCGTGAGGTCGTCGGGGTCAGACGTCATGACCACGTCACCGCGACGCGCGGCGCCCACCACGACGAGCGCATCGACGACGTCGTGCGTTCTCGCCTTGGCGCATGCGGCGCCCGCGAGACGTGCGTCGGCGATCGACGTGGGCTCGAGCACACATCCCGCGAGCAGGCGTGACAGAGATGCCTGCGGGCCACCACGCCAGGCCTGTGCGAGCACCACGGCGGGCACGATGATCCTCATGCCTTTGGCGAGCGCGCGGGCGTGGATGCCCCAGGCGACTCGGTCTCCGCGATCGGCGGCGATGAGCATGCCGGCGTCGTAGGTGAATCCGACCGTGCGAGCCGAAGCCGTGCTCATGAAGCGCGCTTCTTCGTTCGTCGCGCGTTGCCTTCGGCAGCACGCGTCGCACGCGAGAGCGCAGCGGTCACTCGACGGTCCGCAGCCGCGATCTCACGCGGCGTGAGGGCGCCGTGCTCGGCCTCCCACTCGGCGACGGCGGCCAGACCCGCTTCTCGACGCAGTCGATCCTGCATCGCCTCGGTGATCCACCCCGAGAGGCTCGCCCCGGCACGCCGAGCGCTCGCGGACGCGCGCTCGGCGACCTCGGGATCGATGGCGACGGAGAGCTTCCGGACGGTCATGGAGGCGACGGTAGCACCACGGTGGGAACGGTGCCTGCAGTGAGTCCAGCGACGCGACACCCAGCGCGCAGACACTCAGCCCGGCCCCACGTCCATGCGACGGCTCGCTGAGCTCAGGGAGCGAGAAACTATCGACTCGAGACCTGAAGGGACGCGGTGGTGGGGGGTCCAGGGCGAGTTCCGCAGGCCGAAAGGCCGAGGATGCTTGAGCATCGGACCCCCCTCCGCCGCGGCCCGATCCGAAGCGCGGGGATTCTCTCTCGCTCTCTCAGATCAGGTCCCACCGGGCTGCGCCCGACTCGCGTCGGATGAAACTGGGGTAGCGTCGATGTGCGGCGTCGGCACCGAGGTCGGTTTTTTCTTGGTGCTGCGAGCCCGTAGATCA
>JAFLCL010000375.1 GCA_017303575.1 Deltaproteobacteria bacterium | reverse complement strand
GGCGCGCGTAGAGCGAGGACGAGACGTGCGCGGGCACCGCGGTGCAGGGCGACCGCACCACGGGCCGCGGCATCGAGACGGCGTTCTGCAGCACGACGACGCCGACGCCGAGCGCCGACTGCGATCCCACGGGCGGCAACGACACGGTGGCCCGCGCGACGGTCCTCGCGGCCGGCACGCCGATCAGCGCGCGCATCTGCTCGGGCGACGTGGACTTCTACCGAGTGGACGCGGGCACCAGCATGGCGAGCGTCGTCGCGTCGTTCCGCCACAGCATGGGCGACCTCGACATCCAGGCCGTGCGCGCCGACGGCTCGGTGATCTCCGAGAGCAACGGCACGAGCGACGAAGAGCGCGTGTCGGCGACCGGCACCTTCTACGTGCGCGTCCTCGGCTACTCGAGCGCACAGAACACCTACACGATCCGCCGCTGAAGCGGATCGCGCAGCACGCACGCACGCACGCACCACCGCTTCGCTTCTGGAACGGGCCGCTCGAGAGAGCCGGCCCGTTCTGTTTTCCGTCATCACGCACGCACGGCGGGAGAGTCGATGCAGTGCGAGACCACGCTCCGATCAGCTTCGTGCGCTGGTTCGACGGCGACGCCGACCGCATCGTGCCTTCGCTCTACGTGGGCCGCGGCGGACGCGGAAAGAAGAAGAACGCCGAGCCGCGCGACGACACGGACGCACCCGTCACGCCGTGACTCGTCCGATCCCACCCGCACACACGGTGCGGTGACCTGAGGGAGCCTCCTCCTCGACGCTCACCGCGTGCGGTTGGCGGTCACCCAACGCCGGACGAGCGCCTCGAGCGCGGCCGACTTCGCTTCGACGGCGGCGAGGCTCGCGAACGTCGCCACGCCGCGATCGTGCGAGGGCCAGCGCGCGACGCCGTCGGAGTCCTCGAAGTCGACGACGACCTTCGACTTCGCTGCGCCTCGATGGAGCACGACGCGCACGCCGCCTTTGCGCTCGAGGCCGAGCGTCACGCGGTCGTGGGATCCCTCGGCAAAGCTCGGCGCGTTCCACTTGATGCTCTCGTCGAGCCCAGGCGCCGCGGCGCGCACGATCGCTCGGAGCCGGTCGATCATCGCGCGCTCCTTCGTCCCCAGCGCGCCCAGCCAAGCCTCCACCTCGTTCGTCATCGCGAGTGGCTACCACGGCGAGCCGACGGATCGGGGACCGGAGCACGATCGTGCGGCGCCCCTGTCAGCGGAGGGCTTGCGCCACGATGCGGCACGCCTGCTCGAGCACGGGCACCTCGGGCTCTCGTCCACGCCACGCGAGCGCCACAGCGCCGGTCGTGCCGACGAGCGTGACGTCGCGAGGCAAGGCCACGAGGCCCGCTCGCACCACGTCCGAGAGCACGCGGCGCGCGCTCGCGGCGTCTCGAGCGTGCGTGACGAAGCGCGCGTCGAACGCTGCATCGCCCGTCTCGAGCGCGGGGCCCGGGCTCGTCAACGCGAACGACGAAGCGAGGCTCCGCGGGGCCACACGCAGCCAGTCGACCTCGGGCCCGCTCGCGGGCGGACCGCCGCGCACGCGTGTCGACATCGCCATCTGACCGGAAGGGCCGCTGACGAGCACGCCGACCACGAGCGGCACCCCCTCGAAGACGCCGCTCACGCGGGGCGGCCGACTCTGGAACGAGAGGGCGTGCACACGCGCCAGCTCGCGCCACGCGAGCAAGTCTTTCTCGTGCTGCCGACCCGCCCAGCGGAAGATGACGAACGGGGCCCCGGCGAGGAGCACGAGCATGCCCAGGAAGGCACAGGCCATCGCGAGCAACAACGGAAGATCGTCGTCCACGTGGAGACGATACAGAGGTCCGCACTCGTGCGACACGACCCGCCCAGCCATGGGAACGCGACACGGCGGGTCCGCGCGACGAGGTCGAGCGCGGATCGCGTAGAGTGCGCGTCATGGCCACCAAAGAAGAGCTCGACGCGGCGGTCGCGCGCGTGAACGCGCTCCCGTCTGCGCCCGGCACCTCGGACATGCTCGCGCTCTACGCCCTCTACAAGCAGGCGAGCGTGGGCGACGCCACCGGCAGCCGCCCCGGCATGTTCGACGTGAAGGGACGCGCGAAGTGGGACGCGTGGAACGAGAAGAAGGGAACGTCGCGAGAGGCCGCGGCGGATCAGTACGTCGCGCTCGCGAGACGACTCGGTGCCTGAGCGGCGTATGGTTCGCTCATGAAGCACGTCGCTGCCGCGCTCGTCGCGGCCACTCTCTGCCTGCTCGGCTGCGGATCCGCACCGAGCTCATCCTCGGCGTCGTCGACGACCCCCGCGTCTGCCTCGCAGCGCGACGCCAGCAACGCGGGCCCGGCGGAGTCCGACGAAACGCTGCTCCAGCGGAGCCTCGACGAGTGCTTCGCCGCCGCGGAGCAGCATCCCGAGCGACGCGACGCGATCCGTCCGGTGTGCCTCTGCATCATCTCGGGCGGTACCGACGACCCCGAGCTCCTCCGTGATCTGCGCGCTGCCGACGAGCGGGCGATGACGGCACGCGCGCAGGCGTGCGCGGCGCCCTCCCGCATCCTTCCGTTTGCGACACTCGATCAGTGTCTCACCAGTCGGCCTGGGGACTACGAGTGGTGCGGCCGACTCGCGGCCTGCGTGGGTGAGCAGATCCAGCAACAGCATGCGGGGCCCGACTTCGACGCATGGTTCACGTCGCTCACCCCAGCGCAGCGACGACAGCTCGGAGTCGACTCGGGGACTGCCTGCATCCAGCAGATGCAGGGTCAGTGAGCGTCGTCGACGACTACGACGGGCCCGATTCCGAAGCGGGGATTCTCTCTCGCCCTTCAGGGGCACGAGAACAGTGGATTCACGGCCTGAAGGGACGGCCCGATTCCGAAGCGGGAGTTCTCTCTCTTCACTCGTTCACGACGGCCATGAACATGTCGGCGATCTGCGCGTGCCCGTCCGGGTTGGGGTGCGTGCAGGTGAGATCGAACCAGCGCGGCGTGCCCGGCCCGCGGTAGCAGCCCGCGCTGGGATCGTCGTTGTGGTAGCCGTGCCCGCAGAAGTGCTCGAGCAAGAAGATCATGTCGGCGTTCTCTTCGACTGCGATCGACAGGTACTGCTCGGTCGCCCAGATCACCATCGCGCGTAGGGCCGCGGGATCGGCCCACTCGCCGCCGAAGCCGCCGAGGTCTGCTGCCGGGCAGCTCTCGATGTCGCCCGTGCCGTCGGTGAACTCGTAGTTGTTCGAGAACACGATGTAGACCGGCGCGGTGAAGCGACCGGGCTCGCGCAGCCACTGCACGGCGAGCCGGAGGCGCTCCACGAAGGCGCGCGTGTCGTCCCACAGCTGATCGATGGTGCGCGTTCCGTCGAAGCCGTCCTTCGTCAGCGCGGCGATGTCGTTGCCGCCCATCGTCATGATCACGAGCGTGGCCTCGTCGCGGCGATCCATGGGGAAGCAGTCACCCATCTGGTACTCGGTGTCTCCGACGCCCTCGGGCAAGAGATCGTCGGTGCGTGCGCCCCATCGCGCGCAGCTCGAGAACGGGCCTGCGTCGCGCCGCAGGCTGACGCCGTTCACGACGTCCACGGTCTTCCAGAGGTCGTAGGTGATGATCGGTCGCTCGAGGCCGAAGCGCGTCGCGAGCCGATCGGCGAGGAGGTTCCGGTACATGTCGCCCGTCTCGGTCGGCGGCGTGCCGACGGTCACCGAGTCGCCCAGGAAGACCACACGATCGACGTCGCGGATGTCTTGATGGTTCGTTCCGAGGCAGTGCGAGCCGACCGTCGGCGCGAACCGATCGTAGTCGGGGCCGCTCTCGATCGGCGGCGTCGCGAAGCCTCGCGCGAGGCACTCGCTCGCGAGCAGCGGTCCGCCGTCCACTTCGGGCGCAGCGTCGATCGGATCGAATGCGTCACGCCCTGCGTCCGCGATCGTTCGCGCGTCACGGCCCGTGTCGCGCGCGGCGAATGCATCGCTCTCCGCGCGTGCGTCGCGGCCTGCGTCACGCGTGACCGCGGCGTCGGTGCCGACCGCCGCATCGATGCCGCCCGCGCCTGCGTCACCCGTTCCGTTCGGATCCGCGCAGCCGATCGCGCACGCGATCACCACCACCGACATCGACACGATCGAGCCCGTCCCTTGGCGCATGGGGACCTCCGCGGGCGGATGCTCTCACACGATCCCACGGCACGAAACGGTGCCCGCCTGGGCGAGCGGCGCGGCGTTGACCACGAGGGCGCGCGGGCGTCATCGTCTTCCTCACGATGTGCCGAAACATCAAGCTGCTCTTCCACTTCGCCCCGCCCGCCACCTCCGACGAGATCCACGCATCCGCGCTGCAGTACGTGCGCAAGCTCTCCGGCCCCGGTCAGCCCACGGCAGCGAACAAGGCCGCGTTCGATCGCGCGGTCGCGGAGATCACCGCGATCAGCGAGCGACTCTTGCTCGAGGAGCTCGTCGCGAAGGGACCGCCGCGCGATCGCGAGGTGGAAAAGCAGCGCGCGAAGGCACGTGGTGAAGACCGCGACGCTCGCATGAAGAAGAAGATCCTCGCCGAGCGCTGAGTTGGCCGGGCAAAGGGGCCGCTGGCCCCTCTGCACACCCCGTCGCTCGATCGTCGAAGACTCCTCCTCGCTCCTGCTCCAGGGGTCTGCTTCGCAGCCCCGCCGCAAGGCGCCCCGTGCAAGCCCGCGACCCGAGAGCGATGCTTTCTCGGTCTCTGAGCTGAGCTCTGAGCGTCACCGGGCAGGCGAGATCACGGCCACCAGGTGGACTCGTCTTCGCCCTGCATCGAGATGTAGCCGCTCGTGCCGTCGCGACCGTCGACGCCGGTGAGCTTGCCCGATTGCCAGATCACGACGACGTCGCCCGCGATCGATGAGCTGCCGCCCCTCGATGCGATGCCGCTCGCAGCAGCGTGCATGTTCTGCGCAGCGAACGGATTGCCGACCTCACCGCGCGAGACCATCAACCAGCCGCGCTTGGGCACGATGCAGAACAACGTCTGCGAGCCCAGCATCTCGGCGGCCTTCGTCATCGCGTCGGGGATGAGGAGGAGCTCGGTCGCGAGATCGTCGATGCCGCCGCCGTCGGTGGCCATCTGCGCGATCGGCACCAGCGGGTCGCCCATGCCGCGCAGCATGCTGGGCTTCTTCCAGAACAAGAAGCCGCTCATCTCCGCGACCTGCCACGACCACGTCTGCGCGCGCACGGTCTCGGCGGCCTTTGCGATCAGCGCCTGATCGGCCGCGCGGTTCGACGTGCGCGGCGCGAGCACGAAGCGCTTGCCCTCCATGGCCGTGGCCACGGCCACGTGAGGGTTCTTGGAGCGCTTCACGCCGACGAGCGGACGAGAGAGATCACGGTCGTACTGAACGTGCTCCTTCGCGAGCACGACGAGGCGGGGAAAGGCGAGCTGCATGACGCGGAGACTTACACGCGCCCCCGAAAAACTGAACGCCCGCGGGCCGGAGCACGCGGGCGTTCGATCGATCGGGAGGAGGCAGGCCCTCAGGAGATCACAGGCAACCCCTCAGGAGATCACAGGCAACCAGGGTGGCTCTCGCTCAGCATGCGCATGAGCTCCACGTCCTCGCGGTTGAGGAGGAAGCCGAGGCGATCGCGCCAGTCGACGAGGACGTAGAGGTTCTCGCCGGGATGCTCGGACGCGAGGCGATCGCCAGGCGCCTCGATGTTCACGCCTTCGACCATCGGAAGGTCGGAGTTGCTCGGCTGGTAGTCGAGCCCGCCCTCGAGCTCGCGGTCGACGGTCTCGGCCCTGCTGAGATCGCGGCCCTCGAGCTCCGCGCCGCTGCGCACGTCGGTGACGCGCCAGAGGCTCACGAGGTTGTCTGCGTTGCGGGGGAGCGCGACGCCGTCCTCGCTGCGACGCCATGCGGCGGCGACGGGTCCGAAGATCTCGACCTCGACGGCGATCGCGCCTTCGCGCGGGCCACCGAGCTGCGCGATCGTCATCGGGCGGTTCTCGAGGTCCAGATCGATCCAGAGGTCCTGGCGCGTGGTGATGCTCGAGTCGACGTATTCGAGGTCCGCCGTCACGACGCCATCGCTGCCGCAACCCGTGACGCTCGCCATCGCAGCCAAACCGAGCCCTGCAGCCGTCAGCTTCCAACTCGTGGTCATTCGTCTCCTCGTTTCTGCCCCGACGTGCGTCGGTGCCCGTTCGCTTCGTTGTTCGCGTTCTCGTGGGTCCGCGTGCGCGCGCTTCGTTCGCGTCCGCGTCTCTCGTCCACCGCCAATCGACTGCTCACCAGCGGCCGCGTGGTCTCTACAAGCATCGTGCCAGGCGTCTTCAGTGGAGATCACGCGGAATCCGTCCGCATCGTCGCAAGGCTGGGACGGCTCGTCAGGTTCCTGACGGCAGGCAGGTCACGGCAACCGTCACGGTCGGCGACGCCCCTTCGCCGCCGACGTGGGCGGAGGCTTGAGGCCGTATTTCTCCATCTTGTAGATGAGGCCGCGGCGCGAGAGGCCCAGCTTCTTCGCGGCGATCGTCTGGTTGTGGTTGGTGTCGGCGAGCGCGCGCACGATCGCGTCGCGCTCGACCGAGTC
>JAFLCL010000374.1 GCA_017303575.1 Deltaproteobacteria bacterium | reverse complement strand
AGGCGCTCACGCAGCGCACGGCGTGTGGCACGCGGCACTGGGCTGCTGCTCCTGTGGGGTCCCAACCAGGTGCGGGGTGGAAGGACAATGAGGATGGCAAAGGGGGGTGCAGGGGTCAGGGCAAGCTGCTCCAGGGCCTGACCTGTGACACAATCTTGTGAGGCGCGCGGCGGCCGGTGATCGTGTGGGCGAGGCGTGGCTCGCCACCGGCGCGAGCAGCGAGCTCAGCAGCCTCGCGAGCGGCGAGGCGCCGGGCACCGAGCGCGTGCCGATCACGACGCTCGACGCGCTGGTCCACGAAGCGCAGCTCGCGTCCGTCGCGTTCGTGAAGCTCGACGTCGAGGGGCACGAGATCCCCGCGCTCGAGGGCGCGCGCGCGCTGCTCTCGCGTGACGAGCCGCTCCTCATGCTCGAGCACCACCACGCGGGTGTGGTGAACGAGGGCCTGCTCGCGTGGCTCGACGCGAGCGGTCACACGCTCTTCCGCCTCGTGCCGGGCCTCGGTGTGCTCGCGCCGCTCGAGGGTCCGCCTGCGCGCGATCCCTTCCTCCTCAACGTGTTCGCCGCGACCCCTGCGCGCGCGTCCGCGCTCGAGGCCCGAGGCCTCTCTGCCACCACGCGCGCGAGCGACGACGAGATCCCCGAGGCGCGTCCGTGGAGCGAGGTGCTCGTGATGCCACACGTCGCGCGCCTGGGTGATCTGCGCGCCTTCGGGGCGCGCGACGAGGGGCAGGCGCAGCACCGGCTCGCGATCGAGCTCTGGGGCCTCGCCATCGACACGCGCGTCTCGCCGCGCGCACGCACCACCGCGCTCTCCTACGCGGTGGAGCTCGCTGTCGCTGCGATCGGCGCAGGGGGTGCGAGGCCGGACGTGGGGCGCCTCCTCACCGCGGCGCGCCTGAGCGCGATGGATGGCCGCCGCGCCTTCGCCGTCGAGCTGCTCGAGACGGCGATCGTGCTGCTCGAGCGCAACCAGGCCTCGCTCGCCGAGCCGTTCCTTCCCCCGAGCGCGCGCTTCGACACGATCGATCCAAAGGATCGCCTCGGCCCCTACCTCCTGGCCTCCGCGATCGAGGCGCGCGAGCAGCTGCGTGCGTTCTCGAGCTACTTCGTGGCCAAGGAGCCCAAGACCCTCCAGTCGCTCGAGGCCATGGTGAAGCTCGGCTTCGCCGACGAATCGACCGAGCGCCGCCTCTCCCTCGTGCGCCGCGCCCAACGACTCTGACGCGCGAGATCAACGGCACGTAGCGGAAGTCGCAGATGAACGACAGATGACCCCGGTCGCCCTCGAGCAGGACCAAGTACTGAAGACCTCGGGATCACCGGGTACACGCCGATCGCGCCCCCCCACCGTCACGGCACGGAACACGAGGTGTGTCTCCTTCTCGTAGCAACCGAAGTACATGCCCATCGCCTTGCCCTACCGTTGTGATTTCGAGACGCCCACCGCAGCAGGGCTTCGAACTCGACGCCTGACCGCCGCGGTGGGAGGAGCGTGTGCGAAGGGCACCGGTCAGTGCACCGGCATCGAGTCGGACACCCAGTGCAACACCCTCATCGCGACCAATGCTCTGGGCAACCCGTCCTGCGGCCCTTTCGACTGCTACGGGCTCATCTCGAACCCGGGACCGTTGGATCCGGGGATCGTGAGCACAGGTCAGACCATCGGAGGCTTCGTGGGATGTCGTCGTGTGGGCGCTTGTTCCGTAGGAGGCACCTGCTTCGCGGCTGGCAGCGACTACGAGCAGTGCGTGCAATGCGACCCGACGGCGAATAGCAACGCGCTTCTCTCTCGCTCGTTCGGCTACTGCGGGATGAAACCGCCCGGAGCGCCAGAGCGATGCGGCCAGTGCGGCACCGGCGGGGCCTGCAGCGACCGCATCCCCCAGCCCTCATTCTGAGGCGTGGACTGACATGTGGACGCGACAAACGACCAACTTGGGTCCAGTCATGGGATTGCTCGTGACTGGCTGCTACGCATCCTCTTGGCAGGCGCCACTCGACGCTGCCGGGGACGCGGCGCGAGAAGCAGCACCAGACGCGGCCGTTCGCGGCGACCGACGGCTGTGTGATGCCGACGACGATTGTCGGCCTGGTGAATCGTGCGTCACCTTCGCGCGCGAACCGGAGCGTCTCTGTGCACTTCCGTGCCCTCAGATGTATCTGCGATGCGACAACGGACTGATCTGCTCACCGCCTGATGACCCGATACCGCCGACTATTGGGGCCGGGTTCTGCTTCCCAGGTGCGGAACGTCCAGGGGGACCGTGTGACAACCGCTTCGACTGCGGTCCCGGCCTCGTCTGCTCGAAGATTGGCCGACGGCTCCAAGGGGAGTGTCTCGATCTCTACTGCGAGCGAACATCTGATTGCGAGCCAGGGTTCCTCTGTCGCTTCGGGGCCTGTCACCCCGTCTGCGACGAGCGCGACCCGGACGTCTGCCCCGCCGGGACTGTTTGTTTCGAGGGCTGGTGCGAGACTGAGGAGCAGGCGCTCGCCACGTACTGCTGGACTGGTACGGAGTTCTCGCTCCGCTGCGAGCTGGGTGAGGCCTGCGTGCGCAACGGCCGGGATGCCAGCCTCGTCTGTTCGAGCATCGAGATGCAGTCGGAGTGGCAGTCCTGCCCTGAAGGGACCGTGTGGACGGGGCTCACCGACGGATGTGTCGCTCCGCGGAGATGAACAAGGGTCTCTTGAAACTCGTGCTGACGCTGACGCTCGTCGCCACGAGCGCCGGTTGTTCGGCAACGCCCGGCGAGATCTGCTCCGTGACCATGACCGAGTGCGCAGGCGGCCTGACATGCGACCGCTGGGACATCCGCGAGGGAATCCCCTACCGCTGCCTCGAGGGCTGTGAGCGTCGGAGTGAGTGCTCCGGTGGGGCGGCATGCCTCGGCGCCGACGTGTTCGGACGAGTCACTACACGGGGCGTCTGCGACTCTTGGGGAAACCTAGGAGCAGGCGAGCGATGTGAGGAACTGCCCGAGGATCTCTGTGGACCGGGCTTGGTGTGCAGTTCCCTCGCAGGTCTCACGTGCGTGCCGGCATGCGACGCGACCTCGCCTCACTCCGAGGATCGGGTGTGCCCGGAAGGACGCGTCTGCTTCGAGGCCGTCAGCTCCGGCATCGACGGTCAACGGGCGTGCGTTCAGCGGTGTGATCTCGGGACCCGCGAGGGATGTCCGCTCTTCACCAACTGCCTGCAGATCCAGCACCCTCGTGAAGGTGTGATCGGGCTCTGCATGCCGACCGACCGGTACGTCTGCGATGCGTGCCCGATGGAGCAGGTCTGCGCCGACGGATCCTGCTTCGACCCGCTCGATGCCCCGCCCTTGCCCTGGATCACCACCTCTGACGTCCCGCCGCTCGTCGACTGATGCTCGAGGCATCCTGCTCGAGCGCAACCAGGCCTCGCTCGCCGAGCCGTTCCTTCCCCCGAGCGCGCGCTTCGACACGATCGATCCAAAGGATCGCCTCGGCCCCTACCTCCTGGCCTCCGCGATCGAGGCGCGCGAGCAGCTGCGCGCGTTCTCGAGCTACTTCGTGGCCAAGGAGCCCAAGACCCTCCAGTCGCTCGAGGCCCTCGTGAAGCTCGGCTTCGCCGACGAGCCCACCGAGCGCCGCCTCTCCCTCGTGCGCCGCGCCCAGCGAGGCTGACGGCGAACGGGCCGCGTCGCGATCACTCCACGACGACGTGCGCCACGAGCTTGAACGCGCCGCTGGACATCCACGCACCGAACACGTGGAGCGGGCTCGCGACGGCATCGACGCGGGCCTCGCGAGGCAGACCGTCGAAGTCGGCCTCGTCCCACAAACGCCCTTCATCGGCGAGGTAGAGGTTGGCCGACGCGCTCTGCAGCGCCGCGACGGCGAACTGCGAGCAGAACATCGAGCCGATCTCGGGCGGCCCGCCCTCGCGATCGAACGCGTTGGCGAACAGCAGCGCATGCTCACGCGCGTGCGCACCCCACCGCGCGTCCTGCACGAAGACCTCGAACGGCGGCTCGTAGCCCATGCGCCCGTTGGCCCAGCGCCGCGCGACCTCGGCGATGCTCGCGCGGAGGCGCGGATCGTGATGGCGCACGACGCGCCACGCGGTCCCTCGACGCGAGGGCGAGGTGATGTTCCACAGCGCGACACGCGCGTCGTCGAGCGAGGTGCCGAAGGCCTCCGCGGTCTCCCCGCCGCCGAGGTAGATCGCGACGTGCACGGCGTTCGCATCGCCACGCGAGAACGCGTCCTCGAAGCGGCTCTGATCTTCACCCAGGAGCGCGCGCAGCGATCGATCGACGCCCTCGGTCGCGTCGCTCGTGGACTGCACGGTCACCTGTCCGCTCTGGATGATCGCGTTGGTGATCTGCGCGTCGAGCGGATCGGCGGGATCGACGTAGCGGAAGAGGAAGTCTCCCGGCACGAGCACCTGATCGATCTCCGTCGCCGTGACGCGTCGCTGCGCGAACGAGCCGGGCGCCCACGTGGCAGGCGCGCACGCCGATGCGAAGAGAGTCGAGACGAGAGCGAGGAGGAGAGCGCGTCCGATCACGTGCGGGGCATGTGTCGGTCTGCGCGCGCTGTCCAGCCGCAAACACCATCGCGGGTCCTCGAGCACGCCCTCCAGGGCCGCGCGTCGCTGACCATGCCCGGCGTCGTCCTTCCGTCGACCCGCGCAGCCTGTGGAACATACGCGGCACTCGATGACCCCCATTCGGCGTCATGGCCCCCCGAGGCCGCACTGGAGCGCACTGACGAAGGGGAGCAGCGAGGCGCGGCGGAATGGCAGCCAGACCTCCTCCCAGCTTTCGAATCGGGCGGCCTCCGGGCTGCATCGATGCGGTCGATTGTCGTCGCACGACACGAACAGGTCGCGGAACGATTCACACTCGATGAGCGCTGGCTCGTCCACCAACATCCCAACCGCGCCGGTGCAGATGTCTGGCCCTCCCGTGGGTGTTTCGCATGCCGCTGGTCCGTCCGGATTGGTAAACGCAAGCTTCGACGCGTCGCATCGTCCCGCCGCCTCGCAGACGACCGCACACTCTTCGAACGAACGGAACGCCCCGCGTTCGGGACCGCACGAGGCGGACGAGGCCTGCTGACAATGCGTGCCATCGAAGAAGACTGCGCCCTCCCCGCTCGGGCAAGCGCTGACGTTCTCACGCGTCTGCGTGGGACAGGTGGTCGCGACGACCTCCCCGCAGATCGGCGCAAGGATCGGAGCGTCGCTGACGGACCCCGCGTCTGGTAGTGCGTAGGCGTCGATGTCCTCAGAACGCGAGTCAGGCGCCGCTGGCGTGTCGTCGTGGACGGCTGCGTCGCGCGCCGGTGCTTCACCGCACGTGCACGCGGGCAGGAGGAAGCACACGAGCGCCAACATGAGCTCACGCTTCGGCAGTACCGTGACGTGCATCTGCTCCGTCAGCGGCACGGGATCATCTCGGCACGAGTCATGGCCCCCCCAGACCGCACTCGAGTACGTGTACGAAAGGCAGGAGGGACGCACGGCGAAACGGCAACCAGACATCTTCCCAGCTTCGTATCGGCGCAGACTCGCTCCTGCAGCGGTGCGGGAGGTCGTCGTCACACTCCACGAAAAAGACGCTGAACGAAGCACACCCGACCAGAGCCGCCTCGTCCACCAACATGTCGGCGCCTCCACTGCACACGTTCGGCGGTCCGCTCGGTGTCTCGCATTCAGCTGGCCCATCAGGATTGCGGTAGGCGAGCTTCGACGCGTCGCATCGTCCCGCCGCCTCGCAGACGACCGCACACTCTTCGAACGAACGGAACGCCCCGCGCTCGGGACCGCACGAGGCGGACGCGGCCTGCTGACAGTGCGTGCCATCGAAGAAGACTGCGCCCTCCCCGCTCGGGCACGCGCTGACGTTCTCCCGCGCCTGCGTGGGACAGGTGGTTGCGACGATCTCCCCGCAGATCGGCGCAAGGATGGGCGCGTCGAGGACGGACCCTGCGTCTGGTAGCGCGTACGCGTCGATGTCCTCCGGGCGCGAGTC
Source organism: Deltaproteobacteria bacterium (assembly GCA_017303575.1). Lineage (GTDB taxonomy): Bacteria > Myxococcota_A > Polyangia > Polyangiales > Sandaracinaceae > JAFLCL01. The sequence continues at coordinate 541 of JAFLCL010000374.1, read as the reverse complement.
AGGCGCCGCGTGAGTGTCGTCGTGGACGGCGGCGTCGGGCGCCGGTGCTTCACCACACGTGCATCCCGGCAAGGACCAGCACAGCACCACCCACGTGAGCTCTCGGTGTTTCACGGCCCAGCGTACCACCCGACAACAACCGGCTCGTAGCCCATGGGAGGCGCGAACTGTGTAGACGGCGATCTCGAGAACCGAGGTGGAAGGGGCGGTCATGCGAAGTCCTTTCGTTCGGAGTCGAGGCCGGGTCGACACGACCGCGGCTCTCACATCCAACCCTTGGACGCGGCCCGGCGAGGGGGTGTGACTGCGGCGGTGTCGTTTCTCGTGTCGTGTCTCGAGTTGGGTCCGAGGCGGGTCACCCCAAGTCTCGCGCCACGCGCGTGTCGAAGCGTCCGCCTCCGCATGCGCACGCTCTCCACGCTCCTCACGACGCTGCTGCTCGGCGCCTCGTGCGGCACCTCGAGCTCGAGCCCGCCGGCACCGATCGCGAGCCCGCCGCCCGCGACGCGCGTGGCTGCGCCGGGCTCCGCGACACCCAGCC